>CAMBSX010000018.1 GCA_945870655.1 Chthoniobacter flavus
GTCGGGCACTTCGATTTCCAAGGTTTTCACAATGGTATCAATGGCTCATTTGAGTGCTAACCGCAAGTCGGCCATGAGGGTTGAGGGCGTAGCAGCCGGAGGCTGCGGTGTTTTGATGGCGGAAAGCGGAGGGAAAGGCAGGCCACAACTGAGTCTGCGAGATAGGTCGCCATGGCGATCAACTGATACCGGGTAAAGGCAAGCCACGGATTGAAGAAGATTGGGGAAGATGTTTTTGCCGCGCCGTGACACGGCGCAGCAAAGGTGGGGTGGAGGGGAGCTAGCGCGGTGGGAGGGGGTTGGGAAGGGGGCGATGGTTAATGTTTAATTTTGAATGTTGAATGACAGAGGGAAGGGGAGGGTGCAGAATTCAAGAGGGAGCGTTGCTTTCCGACGCTGCGATGAGAAGGTCGACCACGGCGGTGAGCCATATCATGTGGGTGCACTCGACGATGTTGTAGGAGTGGCTGTCGACCCAGAGGTTGAGGTCGGCGGCGGCGCCGAGCGGGTTGTCCCGGGCGAAGCCGGTGAAGGCGGCGATGTAGAGACCGAGTTCCTTGGCGCGCCGGGCTGCTTCGACCACATTGGGGGACTGGCCGCTGCTGCTGATCAGGATGAGGACATCCTCTTGGTCGGCGTAGAAGTCGAGGGCGCGCGCGATCCAATGTTGGTAGCCGCAGTCGTTGCCGAGGGCGGTGATGAGGTTGGCGTCGTTGAAGGCCATGGCACGGACCCCGCCTTGCTTGGAAAAATCGGTGGCGAGGTGGCTGGCGATGGAAGCGCTGGCCCCGTTGCCGGCGAGGAGGATTTTGCCTCCCGCCGCGCGCGCGGCGGCGATGCGCGCTTCGAGCCGCTGGAGCAGGGCCGGGATTTCGGGATTGGCGAGGAGGCGCGAATATTCGGCCAGGTAGAGTGGAAGATTCATCTCGGGGCAGCGGCGGGTCAGGGCTGGACGGCAGGGAGTTCCTCGCCTTCGCGGGTGAAGATGGTGAAGGCTTGGAGTTCGAGGGCGGGGACGAACCGGTTTTCGGAAGCGTAGCGGGCGACGGCGCTTTGCGGGTCGTAGATGTCGGGCTTGCTTATGACAATGACGCGGGGAGGAAATTTGAAGCGGATGTCGTTCCAGGCCGGGGCTTGCATGGCCCAGGCGCGGCCGGGGACCTCCTCCAAGGCGACAGGGGTGAGGTAAACGTAAGCGGCGGCAGCATCGGCGGCCCACCAGACTTCCTGGTTCGCGGCGAGGGCGGCGGCGGCCACTTTGGAGGCGGTGCGGTAATCGTCTTTGGCGTGCGACGGTCGCCAGCGGAGATTGAAGGCCGAGGCCATCCAGAGGATGGGCAGGAGCACGGCGATGGCGCGCCAGAAGACGGATTTCTGTCGGAGGGCCAGCTGGAGCAAAGCGGCCAGGACGAGTAGCAACGCGGGCAGCGCGGGGATGAAGTGGCGAGGCAGGGCGCGGTGGTCGAAGAGGAACATCGCGGCGAAGATGGCGAGGGTCGGGAGTCCGAGGGCCAGCGCCCAAGCTGTGACGGCAAGCTTGTTCCACGCGCGGGGCCGGAGGTGCCGGAGGACCAAGAGGCCGAGGGCGGAGAGGATGGCCGCCAGCGGGAGCAAAGCGGGCGCACTGCGCCAGAGGGAACTCACGGGGTCGGCGCGGAGTTGGAGTTTGCCGGGACCGAACCCGGAGAAGCCGAGAAATTCGTAGGCGATGAAGGGGATACTGAGGAGCGAGAGCCCGCCGCGGTTGTAGCCGCGCCCAGCTGCTTGCCAGGTGACGATGTAGTAAGCGGCGAAACCAAGGAAGAGAACCAGGGTGACAATGCCGGCCATCCAGAGGGCGGGCTGTTTGGCTGGTTGCGTGCTTCGGCCGGGTATGACCAAGATGGCGAAGGCCAGAACGAAGGCGCCGGCCCAAATGACACCAAGGAGACTGGAGGCCAGCATGACCACGGTGGCGGCCGCAAGGACGGCCAGGACGGACTTGGGGAGAAGAGGGTGCGGGGTTTGGTCCAGCGCGGTGCTATCCAGCGCGGATGCGGGGGGATTGGTGGTGAGTCGAAGCAAGGCCGCGGTGAGCCAGCAAGCCGCGGCATACTGCATGATGTAGGGGCGCGTTTCGTCCAAGTAGACCCAGAGGATGGGACAGACCGCGGCGAGAAGGCAGGTGAGCAGGGCGAGTTGCGAGCGGTGGCGGAGGAGCAGGAGGAAGGCGAGTTGGCCGAGCACGAACCATGGGAGGTTCGACGCGCGCATGGCCCACTCGCCGCCCCCGAAAAATTTGTGCCAGCCGTAGAGATACACCTGATAGAGGGGCATCTGGAGGGTGGACCCGCTGACGGCCTGGGCGTATTTCCACGCTTCGGCCGGATTCGGCGCCATGGCGACAATGAGGGAGAGGGCTTCGTCGATCCAGTAGCTCTGTGTGCTGATGGCGAGGCCGCCAACCATCGCGGAGGCAGCAAGCACGGCAAGGATCACGGCCTGAGAAAGCGGATGGGCGGGGGGAGTTGCTTGCTCGGGGGTGTCAAGCTGAGACATGGCGCGTGGAGGATGGCGCAGGGGTTTGCGGTTGAGAAGGCGAAAGGGAGGGTTGGGCTGCGGTGTTTAATGATGAATTAGGAATGATGAATGATCGGCGTCGGAGTGCGGGGCGCGGGTTGGAAAGGTGGGAGTCGGAGCGAAGTGGAGATTGGAGATCAGCTTGTCAGCGCGACGATGATGTATTCGCCTGCTTGGGCGTTTTGGACCGCCTCGGCTACACGCGGGGCCAAAGGTAGCAGGAGCGGCCAGCGGTTGGTGGGCAGCTCAATGATGGCGATCTGGCGGCCGTCCATGTTTTGTTGATAGCGCATGTTTTTGTCCGCCAAGATGAACACATCAAATGTCTCGTCGGCGATGCGCAGCAGTTCTCCGTTAAGGATCCCTCTCCAGCCGCGGCTTTGCACCGTGGCCACCTCGTGCCCGGAGAGATAACGCATCAGGGGATGCGGGACGTTTTCGTCGAGCAGAATCCTCACGCGGCGTCGCGGAGCAATTGCATGAAGACTTCGGCATCCGCGCGTTCGACGGACGGGAAGAATTCGAGGAATTCATGGAGTGAGTAGCCGTCCGCAAGATAGTCGACGAGAGTCTGCACAGGAACCCGCGTGCCGCGAAAGACCACAGCACCGCCCAGCACTCCGGGGTTGGATGAGACGGGGCTATGGTCGAGCGTTAGCATGGGGATAAAGTAGCAAAAAATACTACTGGAGCAAGGGGGAGCACGCAAAGCATGTGGTGGGAAAGTGCAGAAGTAGGAAAGTATGAAGGTATGAAGGGGCGGATGAGGAGGGCGGAACCGCAGCGGCGAGTTTTGCTTAGGCGCTCTTTTTGATCATGGGCTCGATGACGGTCAGGCTGGTGTAGTAATCGCGGTAGTATCCCCTGTCTCTGGCCAGCAGGCGGTTGGCGTGACAAGCGGCATGCGCCCCGATGAGAAAATCCGGGAGAACGCGCTTCGATTCACGATTTCGGCGGAGGTAGGCGCGATACATTTCGCCGGCCAAGATGGAAGATTCCCGCGAGGACGGCACAAAGAGGATATTCCAGTCGGCCAGAAAGGAACTCAGATCATCCCTGGTCAGCGCGGGGGTGATTTCGGCCAGCACGCATTCCCCGATGACCAAGGGTCCGCTGCCGAGCGCCCGTTTCAAGGCTTCTTCCGAGGCTTGACCCCACTGCGGGTCGTCAGTCAACACGTCAAGAATGACACTGGAATCCAAGGCCGTCTTCATGCTCCGCGCACGAGGTCCAAATACTCGTCGACCGAGCGACCGGCCGGAAGAATCCCTCTTCCGCGCCAAGCGGAAATCGGATTTTCCTGGAGGATTTTTGTCACAATGATGCGGCCTTCGTCCTCGGCAAACGCGAGGATGGAACCAGCCTTGAGCCCCAGGTCATCGCGAATGGGTTTGGGGATGGTCACTTGGCCTTTTTCCGAAACGATAGCATTCATACTTTTATCGTAGTCATTCTTACCATTTTGTAAAGCAAGAGCGCGCGGCATTTCCGGGGGTGCGAAGCCCTGTGGCCAGTTTTCCGTATTTATTTGGCGAGTAAGGGGAGTAGAAATGGTGAAGGAGCAGCCGGAGGTTGCGGTTGGAAAGCGGAAAAGTACGAAAGTAGCAAAGTGCGGAGGTTTAAAACTGGGAAGGCCGAGTGGTCCGGTCAGAACAGGTTTTAGGTTCTGAGGCTGGGCTGACGCTCACGGGGAGCGCGGCGGCAAACTATTTGATATTCTGCAGAATGATTGATAGTAGACCTTTAACCTATCCTAGGCAACGCGTTAGATCTTATGGATCCACGCGGGTTTTTGGGGGTTTTAGCGGGGAACTGTTTAATCGGGCTGGGCGGTTTGGGGGGAGGGGAGGCCGAGGATGCGATCGCCGGGGAGGATTTTTTGGCGGTAGAACCAGCCTTGGGGGACTTCGAGGGCATAGCTCAGGTCCATAAAGGTGCTGCGGGCGGGGGTTTCGTCCGCGGGGTGGAGGTCGTGGATTTCCCGGATGACTCCGGAGGCACTGATGTAGGCGACCGAAAGCGGGATGAGGGTACCACCCATCCAAAAGCCGAGCGGGCGGGGTTGGCGGAAAACAAAGAGCATTCCGGTGCCCTCGGCCAGGTGGGTCCTGCCCATCAGTCCGGTGATGCGTTCGTCAGGTTCGTCGGCGACCTCCGCTTGGATGGTGTTGGTCCCGATTTGCAGCCGGATGGTTGGCAGGGGGGGTTGTGGTATGGGGTCGGCGGGGCTGGTGGCGAGGCCGAGGTGAAGACAGGCGACGAGAGCCAGCGCGAGGGAGGTCCGGGGTTTGTGGCGGCGGGAAGGCGAGGCGGGATGCGGGGTGGCCATGATGGAACCTAATAACTCAAGCGGGCGGGTGCGCACATTTTTTTTGTCAGGGTCGAATCTGGATTGCTATTAGCTGCGTTAATACTACGCTCATTTGTTCCACGCCCGTCAGGGGCGAATTCTGCGCAAATTGGATGGCAAACTTTTTTCCCAAATGGGCCAACTGGCTCCCTTTGAAGCTGCTGGTCATCGCGTTCGTTCTTGGCGCGGTGGTGACAGGCGGTATCTGGTACTATTTCACTCCGAAGTACACCAACGTGGGTTACATGCCGGAGCAGCCGGCGCCGTTTTCCCACGCCATCCATGTGGAGCAACTCGGGATGGATTGCCGTTATTGTCACAGCCACGTCGAGGTGGCGGCGCACTCCAACGTGCCGGACACGCAAACCTGCATGGCCTGCCACTCGCAAATCAAGGCGACCAGCCCGAAGCTTGCCGCGGTGCGTGCCAGTTGGGAGACCGGCACGCCGGTCGAATGGGTGCGCATCCACAAGGCGCCGGACTATGTCTATTTCAACCATGCGGTTCACGTGAATCGCGGCATCAGCTGTTACAGCTGTCACGGCCAGATCAACGAGATGCCCGTGGTCTACCAGGCCGAACCGCTCAGCATGGCTTGGTGTCTCGAGTGTCACCGCGAGCCGGAAAAATTCCTCCGTCCTCCTTCCGAAATCTACAACCTGAGCTGGCGGCCGGCTTCCGCGCAGGACCAGCTCGCCATGGGGGCGCAATACAAGAAAGAATGGAACGTCAACCCGCCCGTCGGCTGCGGAGGGTGCCACCGTTGAGATGAAACGCGTCCTTCCCCATCCTGCCCGCGAAAAGAGGCCCGCGCTGTGGCGCAGTCTCGACGAATTGTCGTCGTCGCCGGACTTCGCAGCCAAGCTCGAGCGCGAGTTCCCGCAAGGTGCCTCCGAGTGGAACGGCGGTGAGTTGTCGCGCCGCAATTTCCTCCAGCTGATGGGCGGATCGATGGCGCTGGCCGGTATCGGTCTGACCGGTTGCCGGCGCCCCGAAGCGTATCTCGTGGCCTTCACGCAGGGGGCGGAGTGGACCATTCCCGGAAAATTCCTTTACTACGCCACGACCATGCCGCGCCGCAACGGAGCCATGCCGCTCATCGCCACGACGAGCGACGGGCGTCCGACCAAGCTGGAGGGCAATCCGTTGCACCCGATCAGCAATGGGGCGACCGACACCTTTGCCCAGGCCTCGGTGCTTGATCTTTACGATCCGAACCGCTCGAAAGCGATCAAGGTGGGCGGGGTCAAGACGGATGCCGCCGCGCTGGGGGCCAAGCTGGATGAAATTGCGGCGTCGGCTGATGGCGGGGACGGCCTCGCTTTCCTCGTCGAGCGCGTCGACTCGCCAACCCGTGACCGGCTGCTCGGGCAGCTGCGGGAAAAATTCCCCAATCTTCTTTGGGCCGAGTACGAGCCGCTTGGTGCGAGCGAGGCCACGGCGGCCACGGCGGCCTGCTTCGGCCGCAATGTTAGTGTCATACCCGACTTCAGCCGCGCGGACAAAGTGCTCGCGGTGGACAGCGATTTCCTCAACGCCTCGTTCAGTGGGCTCGACCAAGTGCGCGGGTTCATGGCCCGCCGCCGGATCAGCGAGCCCGGCCAGGCGATGAACCGGCTTTATGTCGCGGAGACGCATTATTCCTCGACGGGCGGCTTGGCCGACCACCGGTTGCGGATCAAGCCCTCCGAGGCCGGCGCTTTCCTCCGTGCGCTGGGCAAACAGGTCGCCGCACTGACCGGGGATGGAGGTCTGGCCTCGGTCGTGGCTGCTTTCCCCGACAGCCCGCTTTCCGCCGATCCGGGGTGGATCGCGGAGTGTGCCAAGGATCTGGCTGCCTCGGCCGGCAAAAGTGTCATCGTGGTAGGCGACCAGCAACCCGCCGCGGTGCAGGCGCTCGGTTTGGCCATCAATACCGCCTTGGGGGCGCCGGGCCGGACTTTGCGCGGTCTGCGGACCGAAGCCCCGGCGGCCGCCACGATCGGGGAACTGGCCGCCGCGATGCAGGCCGGCCGGGTGCAGAACCTTTTCATCTTGGGCGGCAACCCGGTTTACAACGCGCCGGCCGATTTGCGCTTCGGCGATTTGCTCTCCGGTGTTCCGGTCACGGTGCGTCTCGGATCTTACGAAGACGAGACCTCCGCGGCCTGCCAATGGCACGTGCCGCAAGCGCACTACCTCGAAAGCTGGGGCGATGCCCGCAGTGCGGACGGCACGATTTGCGCGGTGCAGCCGATGATCCTCCCCTTGTGGGACGGGGTGGCGGAAATCGAAATCTTGAACCGTCTGGCCGGCAACGAACAGCCGATCGGCCCGCAATTAGTGCGGGAAACCTTCGCCCGGATGGCGGGTGGCGGCGACCTCGAGGCGAAGTGGACCGAATTTTTGCGTCAGGGTTTCCTCCCCGGCACCGGATGGCCCGAGGCCCCGCTGGCCTTCAACCCTGCGGCCGCCGTGGCGCTCGCCGCGCAATACCAGCCGTCGGCCGGCGGGATGGAGGTCGCTTTCATGCCGAGCAGCACGTTGGACGACGGTCGTTATGCCAACAACGGCTGGCTGCAAGAGACCCCGGATTTCGCGACCAAGATCACCTGGGACAATGCCGCGTTGATCAGTCCGTCTACCGCGAAGGAACTCGGCGTGGCCACCGGGGACATGGTGCAACTTTCGGCCGGCGACCGGGCGATCGAGGCGGCTGCGCTGATTGCGCCCGGGCAGGCCGACGGCGCGTTGAGCATCGCGCTCGGTTACGGCCGGGTGAAGGTCACGCCAGTGGCGGACAAAACCGGTTTCAATGCTTATCCGTTGCGCACCACGCGCGGGATGACCCACGTTTCGAACGTCGCGCTGAAGCGCACGGGGGCGGAATACAAATTTGCCGAGACGCAGACGCACCAGAGTATGGAAGGCCGCGATTTGGTGCGGGAGGCGACGGCCGAGCGTTACGCCGAGGAGCCCACTTTTGCCCAGACCATGGGGATGGACGGGCACATCCCGCCGAACGTTTCGCTTTTCACCCATCCACCGTTGACCTCGCCCGAGCAGTGGGGCATGACGGTCGACCTGAGCACCTGCACGGGTTGCAACGCGTGCGTCGTCGCCTGCCAGGCGGAGAACAACGTGCCCATCGTGGGCAAAGACCAGGTTTCGCGCGGCCGCAACATGGCCTGGATCCGCATGGACCGCTACTTCGCCGGCGACGAGAACGACCCGGAAATGCTCTCGCAGGCCATCATGTGCCAGCACTGCGAAAATGCGCCCTGCGAAACGGTCTGCCCGGTCAATGCCACGGTGCACAGCGACGACGGCCTCAACCTCATGGCCTACAACCGTTGCATCGGCACGCGGTATTGCGCGAACAACTGCCCGTGGAAGGTCCGGCGCTTCAATTTCTTCGACTACAACCAGCGTCCGCTCGACCAGCTTTACCTCGGGCCTCTGGCCAAGAAGGGCATGGCCGACAGCCTGCAAATGTCGAAAAATCCGAATGTCACGGTGCGCATGCGCGGGGTGATGGAGAAGTGCACCTATTGCATCCAGCGCATCGAGGAGGCGCGCATCACGCAAACTGTGCGGGCGGGTGCGTCCGACAAATCGCTCGTGCCTTTCCCCGAGGTGAAGAGCGCCTGCCAGCAGGCGTGTCCTTCGCAATCGATCGTTTTCGGCAACATCCGGGATCCGGAGAGCCGCGTGGCCAAGCTCAAGAGCGAGCCGCGCAATTATGAAATGCTGAAGTATCTCAACGTCACCCCGCGCACGACCTACCTGGCGCGGATCAAGAACCCGAACATGGCCATGCCCGGCGCGGACAAAGTCGGCCGGGCCAACGGTTACGGTCACCACGGCGGGGAAGCCGAGCACGCGTCGGAGGCGCACGGAACCTGATTATGGCGGACGCAATCATGCAGAGTCGCGAGGCCGCGGCGGAGCGTCTGAAACGCGCGCCGCTCGTGACGAACAACCGCTCGATGTCGTGGATCACCAACCACGTGGCTTCGTGCACCGAGAAAGCCGCGCCGACGTGGTGGTGGATCGCTTTCACCCTGAGTTCCTCGCTCGCTTTGGTCAGCGTCTTTTGCATCGGCTACCTCATCTCGACCGGCGTCGGGGTGTGGGGGCTGAACCATCCGGTCGGCTGGGCGTGGGATATCACCAACTTCGTCTTCTGGATCGGAATCGGCCACGCCGGCACGCTGATTTCCGCCATTTTGTTCCTCACCCGCCAGAAGTGGCGCACGTCGATCAACCGGGCGGCCGAGGCCATGACCCTTTTTGCCGTGGTTTGCGCCGGCATTTTTCCGGCGGTCCACGTCGGCCGCATCTGGATGGTCTGGTTCCTTGCCCCGGTGCCGAATTCCAACGCCATCTGGCAGAATTTCCGCAGTCCGTTGCTCTGGGACGTCTTCGCCGTCTCGACTTATTTCACGGTCTCCGTGCTTTTTTGGTACACCGGGTTGGTGCCTGACCTGGCCACCCTGCGGGACCGTGCCACGAGCAAGCTGCGCAAATTTTTCTACGGCATCGCCGCCCTTGGTTGGCGCGGCGGGAACCGCCAGTGGAAGCATTACGAGATGGCTTATCTCATCCTCGCCGGCTTGAGCACCCCGCTGGTCCTTTCGGTCCACTCGGTGGTGTCCTTCGACTTCGCCACGTCGGTCATTCCCGGTTGGCACACCACCATTTTCCCGCCCTATTTCGTGGCCGGGGCCATTTTCGGCGGTTTCGCCATGGTGTTGACCATCATGTTGCCGGCCCGCGCCATTTTCGGTCTGCATGATTTGATCACCGACGACCACGTGGACAAGATGTGCAAGATCATCCTGCTGACCGGTTCGATTGTCGGCTACGCCTACGCCATGGAGTTCTTCATCGCGTGGTATGGCGGGAACATGTACGAGCAATACGCCTTCATCAACCGGGCCACGGGTCCGTATTGGTGGGCTTATTGGACGATGATTTTCTGCAACGTGGTGGCGCCGCAGTTGTTCTGGTTCCGTTTCTTCCGCCGCCACGTGCTCTGGGTTTTCATCGTCTGTATGTTCGTCAACACCGGCATGTGGTTCGAGCGCTTCGTCATCATCGTGACTTCGCTCCACCGCGACTTCCTGCCGTCGAGCTGGAACATGTTCTATCCGACCTGGGTCGACATCTGGACCTTTGTCGGCACTTTCGGCATCTTCCTCGCCCTCTTCCTGCTCTTCATCCGCTGGCTCCCCATGATTTGTATTTTCGAAGTCAAAGCGGTGCTGCCCGAAGCCGACCCGCACCACGGGCACGACGGGCATGACCACGAACCGGCCGCCGCGCTGAAGGAGGGCGTGCACTGAGATGGAAACCACGGGCAACACGCGGTCGCAACTTTTCGCCATGGGTGCCGAAGTGCCTTCGGCCACGGCCCTCTACCAGGCCGCGGAGAAGGTGCGCGATGCGGGCTACTCCCGGTGGGATGTTTATTCGCCGTTTCCCATCCACGGAATGGATCATGCCATGGGGTTGAAAAAGTCCTGGCTGAGCGCGCTGGTTTTCATCGCCGGCATCACCGGGCTGACCTTCGCGGCGGCCCTGCAATTCTATCCGTCGTCGATCGAATACCCGCTCGTCGTGGCGGGCAAGCCGACCAACTTTTTCACCGTGCCGGCCTTTTTCCCCATCATGTTCGAGCTGACCATCCTGTTGTCCGCCTTCACCGCGACCTTCGGCATGCTCGCGCTGAACGGGCTGCCGCGATGGAACCATCCGATTTTCAACTGGGATCTTTTCAAGAAAGTGAGCAACGACGGCTTTTTCCTCGCCATCGAGGCGACCGATCCGAAGTTCGACGAGGAGTCGACCCGGGCCATGCTTGAGGGCATCGGAGCCAAGCACATCACGCTGATCTACGGGGACTGATATGCTGCGCTACTTCTTCATCGCCCTCGGGCTTTTTTTCGTGCTGCTGGCTGCGGTGGCCGGTTTCCGCGGACAAAAAAGCGGCAAGCCGCCGATCGAGATTTTTCCCGATATGGACCATCAGCCGAAAGTGAAGGCCCAGGTGCCGAGTAATTTTTTTGCCGATGACCGCGGCAACCGTCTGCCGGTGGCCGGTACGGTGCCGATCGGCTACGAGGCGCCGGTTTCGAAGGACAACCCATTTCCCGACGAGGGCAAATACCGCATGGTGCGTTACGCCTCCGGCACGGACTACAAGAACACCGGGCGCTTCGGCGACCAGTGGGGGACGGGTTTTCCCCTGCCGGTCACGGCCGAACTGCTCCAGCGCGGACAGGAACGTTATACCATTTACTGCAGTGTCTGCCACGGGGCGAGCGGCGGCGGCAACGGGGTGGCCGGTCAGTACGGACTGGTGGCCATCGCCAGTTTCCATCAGGACCGCCTGCGCGTGATGGCCGACGGGGAAATTTACAACACCATCGCCCACGGCAAGAACACGATGCTTGGTTACGGCGCGAAGATTCCGGTCGACGACCGCTGGGCCATCGTGGCGTACGTGCGCGCGCTGCAAATGGCGCAGACCGCGACGATCAATGACGTGCCGGCCGACGAGCGGGCCAAGCTGGAGATGCCGCCGCAACCATGAATGCGACCGAGAGCAAAATGAGCGCGAAGGAATACTTCGATTACCAAGGGTTCGGTGGAAAACTGCTTTTCACCGTGGCGTTGGCTGTCATTTCGCTGGCCTTGGCCGCGTGGGGAGGCTTCCTTTCGACCAAGCAATTCGCCTTCTCCTGGCTTTTCGCTTTCAGTTTCTTCTTCACCATTCTGACCGGCTCGCTTTTTTGGATCCTGGTCCACCATGCGGTCGATGCCGATTGGAGCGTGGTCGTGCGGCGGCAGTTGGAAAACGTGGCCTGGCTTTTTCCGGTCCTGGCCATCCTGTTCATCCCGGTCATTTTCAGCGCGCCGACGCTTTTCAAATGGATGAACATCGCGCCGGGCCAGGATGTTTTGCTCGACGGCAAAGCGGCGTATCTGAACCAGCCGTTCTTTTGGGCCCGGGCCGGGTTTTATTTCCTCTTTTTCAGCGCGGCGGCCTTCCTCCTGCGCCGCAATTCGGTGCGGCAGGACAAGGATGGCGACCCGCGCTACACGTGGTCCTCGCGCAAGATGGTCTTCCCGATGCTCCCCTTGTTCGCGTTGTCCCTGACCTTCGGGGCGTTCGACTGGCTGATGGGCCTCGACTTCCACTGGTTCTCCACGATGTGGGGGGTCTACATCTTCGCCGGGTCGGCGCTCAGTTCGATGTGCGTGCTCGTCCTTCTGGTCACCGCCTTGCGCAGTGCGGGATACCTGCAGGGCGTGGTGACGATCGAGCACTACCACATCATGGGCAAGCTGATGCTGGCCTTCACCGTTTTCTGGGCCTACATCGGCTTCAGCCAATACATGCTCATCTGGTATGCCAACATTCCGGAGGAGACGATTTACTTCCTCCGCCGCAACACCGGCAGTTGGAACACGCTGAATATCATCATGGTGATCGGCCATTTCTTCCTGCCTTTCGTCGTCCTTCTTTTCCAGGCGACGAAGAAGAAGCCGCTCCTTCTTTGCGCGGTGGCGGCATGGATCCTCCTCATGCACATGCTCGACATGTACATCGTGGTGTTGCCGACCTACCACAAGGCCGGTGCTTCGTTCCATTGGCTCGACCTCGTCTGCCTACTCGCGATTGGCGCGACGCTGGCGGCCATTTTCATGAAACGCCTCGGTGATGCGCCCCTCTGGCCGGTCAAGGATCCGCGGCTGGGCAACTCGCTGAAACTCCGCAACTGATGGACTCCGCCACGCACAGCACTGCCCCGCGCGAAAAGAGCATCTGGCCGATGTTCGCCGGTTCCTTTTTGCTTTTCGCGCTCTTCGCGGGGTTCGTTTTCTGGATGTTGCGTTCCGGCGACGCCGCTTCGTTCGACGAGGAAGCGACCCGCGCCAAGGAACGCTATGACATTCTGGCCAAGGTGCAGGAGGAAAACAAGGATCTGACCACCGCTTACGGCTGGGTCGACCAAGCCAAAGGCACGGTGCGGATCCCGACCGACCGAGCCATGGCCATGGCAGTGGCCAAATTGTCCGGGCAAAGCGAGCCCCGGCCCGCTTATCCGATCGATCCCAACATACCGCTCGGTTCCGTGGTGAAGCCCGGTGGTTTCGCCGCCGCCCAGCCGACTCCACCTCCGTTCAACGCCCCGGCTCCTGTTGCCTCGCCCGAAGCGCCCGTGGCCGAGCCCGATCCTCTACCGGCCGCCACCCCCGCCCCATGAACACGATTGTCTACCTTCTTCTCGCGACCGGTCTTGTTTTCTTCGGTGGGTCCACCCTTGCCGCTTTCTACTGGGCGGCGAAAAGCGGGCAATTCCGCAATCTTGAAGACGGGGCCAAATCCATTTTTGATCAAGACGAACCGCTGGGCACGGCAACGGACGCCTTCGCCGACAAGACGGCCGACCGCCCCCTGCGGCGCGGCGCTGAACTTTCCGTATCATGAGCGCAATCCTCGACCACCCCGCCACCGTGACGCCTGAAATGGAGAAGACGCGTCGTGCGCTCATTGACGAGTCGACGCGGTTGCCGGTCATTTTGTTCTACGGTTCGGCCGTCTTCTGGTTGCTTGTTGGTTCGCTCCTCGCGCTGTTGGCCTCTTTCAAGTTGAACGAGCCGACTCTGCTCAACCAGTGGGGCTGGCTGACCTTCGGACGGGTGCGGCCGGCGCACCTCAATGCGGTGGTGTACGGGTGGGCTTCGGCGGCCGGGATCGGCACGTCGCTCTGGCTGATGGCCCGTCTCTGCCGCACGCCTTTGCGGCACAGCAAACTGCTCATCGGTGCGGCCATCTTTTGGAACATCGGCGTCCTGCTGGGGATCCTCGGTATCCTCTCCGGCGACGGCCGCTCGATCGAGTGGCTGGAATTCCCGAACTACGCCAGCTTCATGCTTTTTGTGGCCTTCGGATTGATTGCGGTGTGGGCCATCCTCATGTTCCGTTTCCGCGAACCCGGGCACATTTACGTGAGCCAGTGGTACCTTCTGGCCGCCTTCCTCTGGTTCCCGTGGCTTTATTCGACGGCGAACATCCTGCTCAACTTCCAGCCGATCCAGGGCGGCGGGCAGGGCGCGGTCAACTGGTGGTACGGGCACAACGCCCTCGGACTGTGGTTCACCCCGATCGGGCTGGCCACCGCTTATTACCTCATCCCGAAAGTCCTCGGCCGTCCGATCCACAGTTACTACCTGAGCATCCTCGGTTTTTGGTCGCTCGCGCTTTTTTACAGTTGGAACGGAATGCACCACTTGATCGGCGGACCCTTCCCCGCGTGGTTGATCAGCGCCAGCGTGGTGGCCAGCGTGATGATGTTCATTCCGGTCATCACCACGGCAATCAACCACCACATGACGGTGCGCGGCAATTTTCAGGCGCTGAAGTGGAGCCCGACGCTCCGTTTCACCGTTTTTGGCGCGATGTGCTACACCCTGGCCAGCCTGCAGGGCATTTCCATGGCCATCCCGTCCCTCAACGTGGTCACGCACTTCACGCATTACACGGTCGGCCATGCGCATCTCGGACTTTATGCGTTTTTCACCATGATCATGTTCGGGGCGATGTATTACATCCTGCCCCGGGTGGTCGGATGGGAATGGCCGTCGGCCCGCCTCATCCGCTGGCACTTCTGGCTGGTGGCGATCGGTATCGGTATGATGGTCGTGGTCCTTACCCTGGGTGGCCTCCTGCAAGGGCTCGCCCTGCTTGACCCCGACATCACCTTCATGGCCTCGCTGGACTACACCAAGCCGTGGCTGTTCCTGCGCAGCATCTCGGGTCTGCTCCTCACCGCGGGGCACATCGTTTTCGCGGTCAGCTTCACCCTCCTTCTGCTCAAAGCCGGGGCCTCGCGCACCGAGCCGACTTTGTTCGCCACGGACCAAGACCGCCAACCGGAGCCGCTCAACGCATGAACAGGATGCCGGTCATCGTTATCGGGGTCTTCCTGACCTTCCTCAGCTCCTGGCTCGGGTTGGTCGCCTATCCGTATTTCAACTTGGCGCGTTACACGCCGGTGGTCGACGAGAATACCGGTGATATCAACCCGCCGCCGCTCTCGGGTCTGGCCGAGCGCGGCCAGCAAGTCTACGCCTCGGCCGGATGCGTCTATTGTCATAGCCAGCAGGTCCGCCAAGTCGGCTACGGCAGCGATCTCGCCCGCGGCTGGGGATCGCGTCCCACTGTGGCGCGCGATTACATGCGGGAAAGCCCGGTCTTCCTCGGCACGATGCGAACCGGACCCGACCTGACCAATATCGGAGCGCGGCAGCCCTCCGCCATGTGGCACCACCAGCATCTTTATCAGCCGGCGGTGGTCAGTCCCGGCTCGATCATGCCGAGCTACCGCTATCTCTACGAAACGCGCAAGATTGAGGGTCAGCGTTCGGCCGAGGCAATCGACTTGCTGCCGCCGGACAAAACACCGGAGGGCTACGAAATTGTCCCAACCTACGAGGCGGAGGCTCTCGTCGCCTATCTGGTCTCGCTCAACCGCAACTACCCCTTACCGGAGGCTCCGGAACCGCCGCAATGATCCACGACCCGTACCAGGCCGGCTCCGACGAGCTGCAGTCCCACCTCGAGGGGGAGGGGCTCAACGTGCGCGATGTGCACGGGGCGATCTTGCGCGAGAAAGATGATCCGCGCGACGGCTATGAACCGATCCCGCTGTGGCTGGTCTCGGCCTTCATGGCGCTGGTTTTCTGGGCCGGGGCTTATTTGTCCTTTTACAGCGGCGGGTTCCAGTCGGATGTTTTCGATCCGGTGCAAGTGTCTTGGGCCGGTGGTGGGGCGGTGGTCAAAGGGCCGCCCGATCCCATGGTGGTGGGCAAACGTCTCTTCACCGCGAATTGCGTGGCTTGCCACCAACCAACCGGTCTGGGCGTGGCCGGGCAGTTTCCGCCGCTGGCCGGGAGCGAGTGGGTGCTGAGTGGCGACTGGCATGGCGACAACCATCTGATCGGCATCCTGCTGCACGGTCTGCAGGGTCCGGTGCAAGTGAAAGGCAGCACCTACAATGGGGCGATGGCCCCGTGGAAGCAGTTGAAGGACGAGCAGATCGCCATGATCCTGACCTATATCCGGAATGAATGGGGCAACAGCGCTCCGCCCATCACGGCCGAGCAGGTGGCCAAGGTGCGGGAGGAAACCGCCGGGCAGACCGAGCCCTACACGCAGTTCCAGCTGCAGGCCATCCCCGCAATCAAATACGAATCAGCGGCCCCGCCTGCCCCGGAGGGCCAAACCGCACCCGGGGGAGGGGAAGTGCCGCCAGCCGACCCGGCGGGAACCCAACCAGCGGCCCCGTCCGCCGCGTGACTATGACATACCGACTGGCCAATTTGGTTTTCTGGAGTGTGGTGATCTTTCTCGCCGCCGGCTTTGATGTGATGGCGGAGGTGCGCGAGCGCAATCTGTATTGGGCGCCGGAGGCGGCAACGGTCGGCGCGAAAAAAGTCGACACCTTGCTCAACTTCATCTTTTACCTCACCGCCGCGGTCTTCGTTCTGACGCAAAGCGTCTACATTTACTATCTGGTCAAATACCGCAGGCGTCCGGGTTCGAAAGCCTATTACAGCCACGGCAACAACAAGCTGGAGATCATCTGGACGGCCATTCCCACGGCCATTTTCCTCGGCCTCGTCATTTACAGCAACCGCCTCTGGGCCGAGCTGCACAGTCCGGCCCCGGAAGACTCGGTGAGGGTCGACGTGGTCAGTTACCAATTCGGCTGGGATATGCGTTATGCGGGGGCGGATGGGCGCCTCGGCGAGGTTGATGTGCACAGTTACTCGGTAGACAACAAATTCGGTCTGGTCCCGGACGATGCGGCCGGAGACGACGATTTTTCCAGTACGGAGCTGGTCATTCCGGTAAACCGCCCGGTGCACATCTATCTTCATTCGCGCGACGTCATTCACTCCTTCTACGTGCCGCAATTCCGTCTTTATCAGGCGGCGGTGCCCGGTCGCACCATTGCCTGGGTCTGGTTCGAGCCGACCCGCACGGGGAATTTCGAACTGGCCTGCAGCCAGATCTGCGGATCGGGCCACTACAACATGAAAGCCCCGATTCGGGTGGTCTCGCCGGAGGAATTCGAGAAATGGCAAGCCGGCAAGATCGCGGCCAAGGCCGAAGAAGCAAAGGCTTCCGCCTTGGCGCGCACCTTGCGAACTTCGACCGCGGCAAGCGATCCGTCCAGCTCGCCCCAGCGTAGCAAAGAAAACCAACTATGAGCACAAGCGCGACAACCTTCATTCCCGAGCCCGGCCACGCGGCCATGGAGCACGGGCACCATGAGCACAAGCAGAGCTTCTTCTCCAAATACATCTGGTCGCTCGATCACAAGATGATCGGCCTGCAATACCTTTGGACCAGTTTCTTCTTCCTCCTCATCGGCGGCCTGCTCGCCATGGGCATCCGTTTCCAGCTGGCCTACCCGGGCATGCAAGTACCCCTCATCGGTGCGCTCCTGCCCTCCACCATCGCGGTTGACGGCGTCATTTTGCCGGGCGGTTACAACATGCTTTTCACCATGCACGCCACGGTCATGGTCTTCCTGGTCGTCATGCCGCTCCTGATCGGCGGTTTCGGCAATTACCTGATCCCGCTGAAAATCGGGGCGGGGGACATGGCCTTTCCCACGCTCAATGCGATGAGTTACTGGCTTTACGTCCTGTCCGGCATCATCATTCTGGCCAGCTTCTTCGTCGATGGCGGCGCGGCCCAGTCGGGATGGACGGCCTACGCGCCTTTGAGTTCCACGCCGGCCTACATGAACAACACGCAGATCGGGCAGAGCCTCTGGTGCGTGGGGCTGTTCGTCAACGGGTTGTCGTCCATCGCCGGGGCGACCAACTACATCACGACCATCACCAACATGCGCGCGCCGGGCATGACCATGTTCCGCCTGCCGCTCTCGGTGTGGGCACTCTTCCTTACCGCGTGGCTGCTCATTCTCGCCGTGCCGGTGCTTTCCGCGGCGGCGGCGATGCTTTTCGCCGACCTGAATTTCGGCACGACCTTCTTTGCCGCCCAGGGCGGACAGCCGCTTCTCTGGCAGCACCTTTTCTGGTTCTTCGGGCACCCGGAGGTTTACATCATGATCCTGCCGGCCATGGGGTTGGTTTCGGAAATCCTCCCGGTCTTCGCCCGCAAGCCGATCTTCGGCTACAAGGCGATGGTCTGGGCCATGGTGGCCATCGGGTTCCTCGGTTTCGTGGTCTGGGGCCACCACATGTTTGTCAGCGGGATGAACCTGACCCTCGGCGCGGCCTTTTCCGTCTCGACCATGATCATTGCCGTGCCTTCGGCGATCAAAACGTTCAACTGGATGGGTACGGTGTGGCGCGGGTCGATCGAGTTCACCACGCCGATGCTTTTCGCCCTGGCCTTTGTCTCGATGTTCGTCATCGGCGGCCTGAGCGGCATTTTCATGGCTTCCACCCCGGTCGATCTGTTCGTCCACAATTCCTATTTCATCGTGGCGCACATCCATTACGTGCTTTTCGGCGGCAGCCTCTTCGGCGCTTTTGCCGCGATTTATTTTTGGTACCCGAAAATGTTCGGGCGGATGATGAACGAGACGTGGGGCAAGATTCATTTCTACGCGACGTTTATCTTTTTCAACCTGACCTTTTTTCCCATGCACAATCTCGGGCTGGGCGGAATGATGCGCCGCATCGCGGACCCGACGGTCTACGAGCACCTGCGGGCGCTGCAACCGATCAATATTTTCGTCAGCTGGGCCGCCTTCGGCATGGGTCTGGCCACCTTCATTTTCCTCTGGAATTTCATCTGGAGCCTGCGCCACGGCAAATTGGCCGGGAAAAACCCGTGGAATGCGACCACCCTGGAGTGGACCGTTCCGTCGCCTCCCGGCCACGGCAACTTCGAGCAAACGCCGACCGTTTACAACGGGCCTTACGAATACAGCGTGCCCGGGATGGAGAAAGACTTCCTGCCGCAGAACGAAAAAGCGCCGGAAGGCGCACGGTTGGAGGTGCATTGAGGGTATGCGGGAGGCTGTCATGAAGGCCGTCTTCCGCCGCGACTTTTGCCGATGAGCACCGCGTACTATGGCACCGCCCGGAGGCTGGTCTTCGCTTACGCGGTGCTCACCGTGTCGGCGGCCTTTGTCCTCCTCTTGAGCGGCGGGCTGGTCACTTCGAAGGGCGTCGGGATGACCGTGCCCGACTGGCCGAATAGTTATGGTTACAACATGTTTCTTTTTCCCCTCTCGCGCTGGGTTGGAGGGATTTTTTACGAACACGTCCACCGTCTGATTGCTTCGGGCGTCGGGCTCATGACCATTTTCCTTGCTCTCGCGCTCTGGATGGCCGAGCCGCGCAAGTGGGTGCGCGTGCTGGGTTACCTCGCGGTGGCCGCGGTCATCGTGCAGGGGGTACTTGGGGGTTTGCGGGTCACCATGATTCTCGACGAACTGGGCATTTTTCACGGCATGCTGGCCCAGGCTTACATCTCGCTTTTGGTCGTTATTGCCGTCGCGACGAGCAAGGCCTTTGCCACCGGGGGGGCGCGTTGGCGCTGGCATGCCCCCGGGTTGATGCGTTGGGCGGTGGCGCTGACCGTGCTGGTCTACCTGCAACTTGGCCTCGGTGCGACCATGCGCCACGAACATGCCGGGCTTTCCATCGACGACTTCCCGTTGGCTTACGGTCAGGTCTGGCCGATGGTCGATGCGGAGCAGCTGGCCGTGATCAATGCCCAGCGTATTTCTTCCGGTGAGGTGCCCACCACGATCGGGCAGATCCACCTGCAAATGCTGCACCGCACGATGGCCGTCGTGCTAGCCGTGCTCTTTCTGGTCTACGCCTGGAAAGCCCGTCGCGCCGCCATGGGTGTGCGCCTGGCCTCGCGCTGGTGGCTGGCTCTCCTCCTCGTCCAGATTGGCCTCGGGGCTTGGACCGTATGGTCCGGCAAAGCAGCAGACGTCACCACCGCTCATGTGGCCGTCGGGGCCCTGATCTTGTTTTTGGGCGTGGCGCAGTGTTTCCTCTTGGGAGTCTTCTCGCCGCGGGCTGCCGAGCTCAAGCGTGAGACGGCCAAACTTGTCCACGCCTGATGAAAACCGCCGTCCAGTCCCGTCCGCGCGCCGCTTCTGCCCTGTCTGATCTGGCGGATTTGGTCAAAGTCCGGCTGAGCTTGCTCACCGTGGTCACGGCCATGGCCGGTTTCGCCCTCGGGGTGAAGGACTCGTGGAGCTGGCTGCTGCTCGCCGCTACGGTTACCGGGACGGCCTTGAGCGCGGCCGGCGCCGCGGCCCTCAATCAATGGTGGGAGCGGGAGCTCGACGCGCGGATGAAACGCACGCGCGAACGCCCCCTGCCGGCCGGCCGGATGGCGGCCTCAGACGCGCTGCTCACGGGCGTGGGGCTTTCCCTGAGCGGCGTTCTTTGCCTCGCGCTTTTCGCCAACGTCCTGGCCGCAGCTTTGGCCGCCGCGACGATCGCGTCTTATATTTTTGTCTACACTCCGCTCAAACGCGTCACCACCCTGAACACGATCGTCGGGGCGGTACCCGGTGCCTTGCCGCCGCTCATCGGGTGGACGGCGGCACGCGGCTCGATCAATGCGGAGGGAGTCACGCTCTTTGCCATCCTTTTTCTCTGGCAGATGCCCCACTTTCTGGCCATTGCCTGGCTCTACCGGTCGGACTACGCGCAAGCGGGTTTCCGCATGCTGTCCGAGAACGACGAGAGCGGCGCGGTCACCGGGCGACAAGCCTTCATTTACGCCCTCGCGCTTTTGGCGGTGAGTTTGTTGCCGTCCGTCTTCTTCGACTATTCGGCCCTCTATTTTTACGGCGCGCTCCTTCTTGGTGCGGGCTTTGCCTCGGTGGCGGCGAATTTTGCGGTGAGCGGTGGTTCGGTCCCCGCGGCCCGCTGGCTTTTTCTCGCCTCGATTGCCTACCTGCCATTTCTTCTCGCCCTGATGGTGCTGGCCCGATGAATGAACCCGACCGATGCGCAAATCCGAAAGGCCAACCGCCGGCTGTTCGCCGGGATCGCGGTCTTTGCCCTCTTTCTCGGAATGCTGGTCATAGTCTGGAAAACCTTTTTCACCTGAGATAACCGCCCATGAGCTCCGCCGCCCTGACTGCCCACGACCATTCACCCGACCACCATGCTTCGCAGCGCACGGCGGTCTTCGGCATGACCATCTTTCTCGCCTCCGAAGCCATGCTCTTCGCGGGGTTGATTGCCGGCTATATTGTGCTGCGTTTGAGTTCCCCGGCGTGGCCGCCTTCGCCGGATTTACCGAAGCTGCCTATCCTGCTCACCGGGATCAACACGGTCTTCCTCATTGCCAGCAGTTTCGCCTTCCACGCGGCGGAAGTCGCGGTGAAGAAGGGAAAGAGCGGCGTCGCCTGGCTGTTTATCACCGTCCTCCTCGGCAGCCTTTTCGTCGGAGTCCAAGCCTACGAGTGGTATCACATGCACCATGAGGGCTTGTGGTTCAACAAAGGCGGGGCTTACGG
>CAMBSX010000019.1 GCA_945870655.1 Chthoniobacter flavus
TGCGGCGTGATGTAGAGTGCGGAGCGCCAGAGAAAGGGATTGATCCCGTCCTGCTCGGTGAAAGGATCCTGGGCTTCCTCGACCCCCGGTTGCGGCGCCTCGACGAATTGGTCATACCTCGGCCAAAGGGAGAATTGGCTGTCCGCATAGGGCGATTCGACGACATAGACAGGAGGGTGTCCGGCCGGGACGAACGAGGTGTCGGGCAAATGCAGGGCCAGTGCCGAGGCGAGCGCGGCGTCGCGTGCGACCAGAAAGACGGGGGCGGCGGGATCGGTTGTCCCGGCGGCTCGCAGGGCCTCGATTTCGCGCACTACTCCGGCCGTCACGGCCGGGGGAGTGGGTTGCCTCAGGGCGAGCCCTCCTGCGGTCCACAGCGCGGCGCCGAAGAAGAGGACGGCGACCACGGGTGGCGGCGCCGGCAGACGCACCACGAGGGGAATAGCCAGCGCGGAGGCCACCAGGCCGGCAGCCTCCGCAGGAGAACCTTGGAGGGCAAGGTATGCGGCGATGAGAGCGGCTAAGAGAGCGGGCAACGCGAGGAATTTTCCGGGCCGTGCCCGAGGAAGGTGCCGGAGAGCCAACCACAGACCGACCGCTAGGGCTGGCAGTACGAAGGGCGAGGCGCCGAAGGCCGCTGAGGCAAGGGCTTGGGGGACGCGCCGCAGGTCGAGCGTGGTGGCAGTTTGCCAAGTGCCGCCGATGAAATGGACCCATCCGTGTTCCATATTCCAAACGATCAACGAGGCGAGGACGGCGAGGGGCAAAATCAGGGCGAGCCAGAAACCGGGTTCGAGGAATTGGGGGCGCCAGCGATGCGAGGCGAGCATGACCAGGGCCAAGGCCGGTAGAAAGAACGAGGCGAGGTAACCGAAGAGCAGACCGCCGGCTGCGCACGTTCCCACCCCCAACCACCATCCGATGGCGGAGGTCTCAAGGGCCCGCCAGGCGCAGGCGGCCAAGACGAGCGCAAACATGGTCAAAGGCATGGCACACGTCGGTTGCAATGCCGCCGCATTGAAAGCGGGCAAGAGATTAAGCAGGACGGCGGCAATTGCCGCGCCCGGCCGTCCCATCAAAGGAGCCGCCAGGAGGTACATGCCTAGGGTGGCCAGCGCGGCGAAGACCGGCCAAAGTAGTGTCGCACCCAGCGCGCTCGCCCCGGCCCACCATGTGCCGAGAGCAACGCTCACGGCGGTAGCGCCAGGGCCATCGAAATAAGCCACGGACGGGGAGTGACCGCACAATGCCAGATAGGCTCCGGAGGGTGGAAGTTCTTGCGGGGACAACCACAACCAGCGCAGCAAAGTGAGCAAAGCCAACGAGAATAAAAGCAGGCCGCGGGTTTTCATTGAGGGGCGATGAGGCGCGGGTGCCGGGCGGCCAGCGTGGGGATCAAACGCGGGGCGAGGATGCGCCACAGCCAGTTGTAAAGGGCGAGGAGGATGAGCGTCACCACAACCGACCCGGTGGCGGAGAGCAGAATATCCGATGGCCAGTGTGACCCCGTGGCCACGCGTGAAAGGGCGACGAGGGTCGCGGGGATAAAGAACAACGCACCGCGCCAGCGGTAGAAGACGGCCAGCACGGTAGCAAAGCAAAACATGTTTGAGGTGTGTCCCGAAGGCAGGGATTTGCCGACGGTGGGGGCCTCCGCGGGATTCCCAGCCCGGATGACAGGCGGCCGGATGGCCGCCAGCCAGCGCGGCGTGGTTTCTTCGAGTTTGACCACGCGCGCCTCCAAGAGGACATGGTAGGGGCGTTGCTTCGAAATGATTTTTTTGAGCGGGTTGATTATGCCGCCTTCCATGATTCCGATGGAAAGAAGTAGGCAGGCGAGCATGGCGCGTCCCCGAAATCCACCGCGCCAGACGAGGAGAAGCCCGGCGACAACAAAAAGAGGCAGCCAGAAGTCCAAGCTGGAAAAGACGGCCCAAAGGGTGTCCGCCCAGGGGCGCCCGCGGTCCGCGTTGAGCAAAAAAAACAGTTGTTGGTCGAGACTCGGCGCCACGTGTGATAGTGTCCGACGAAGGAACCAATGAAACAAGGCAGGAAGAGTTCAGAACGGCAGTTCGTGGGTAGGGGTTCGGGAGCTGTTCTGGTCGCTGCGGCTATGCTCTTTTTGGCGCCCTGCCTCAGTGCGGTCGCCGCTGGCCCCGATCCGCAAGACCTGCTCAAGGTTGCGCGTCTGGCCTCCACGCAACAAGAGGCCGTGGTGAGCGGCAGGTTGCGCCGTGGTGCGGAGGCCACGCCTTTTACTTTGACGGTCGACTTCGGCCGCATGCGTTTCGCTTTCGAGAATCCGTCCCGCGTCTATGAGGTGCGGCTCGAGGAGGAGACCTCCGGGGTTTTCGATGCCCAAGGTCGTCCCTTGCAACGCGGCATGGGAGAACCGGTGGCAGAGGGCATCCGCGTCACGGTGGAAGATCTTTCGCTGGGTTTCCTCTACTGGCCCGACGCACGACTGCTCGGCAAGGAAACGGTCCGCACGCGGCCTGCCTGGAAAATCGAACTCCGTCCGGGCAAACGAGGATCGGAATTCGCCATTGTCCGGGTCTGGCTCGATGAGGCAAGCGGGGCCCTGCTCCGCATCGAAGGCTTTGACTGGCAAGGCCACCTGTCGCGCCGTTTCGAAGTGGTATCCGGCCAGCGCATCGACGGTCAGTGGATGCTCAAACAAATGCGCATCGAGAGTTTTGCGCCGGATAATGCGTCACGGCCTCTCCAGCGCTCCTACCTCGAGATCCTCGGCAAAGAGGGCCTATGACCAGCGGCGGCGGGGGGTCTGCCGGTCCGGTAAGAGTCTCCTCTGACCCTTGCTTGCGGCTTCCGCCCAGAGAGGTTTAGGGCTGGCTTGCGGAACCGGCGGAGAGAAGCCGCGCTTCAACGACGGAACGGGCGGCGGCGGGGGCGGCTGGGACGGCCGTCGAGGCGAGGTTCCGGTTTGGGCGCGCGCGGAGCTGCGTCGTCCCCTTGCTTCGGGACGTTTTTGCCCTCGAGGTGCAAGCGATCGATTTTTTGGCCGATGAATCTTTCGATCGCGGCCAGTTTTTTCAACTCGTCATGTGCGACGAGCGTGAAAGCGTCGCCACTTCGCTGGGCACGGCCGGTGCGGCCAATGCGGTGGACATAATCCTCGGGGTGCTGCGGAATATCGTAATTGATGACGTGGCTGACCCCGGCCACATCAATGCCGCGGGCGGCGATATCGGTGGCGACCATCACCCCGTACCGTCCGGACTTGAAGCCTTCCAGCGCCTCGATGCGTTGGTTCTGGGACCGGTTGGCGTGGAGGACCGCAACCGAGTGGTTGCTGGCCCGCAGGCGCTTGGCGATGCGGTCGGCCCCGTGTTTGGTTCGCGAGAAGATGAGTACGCTGTCATATTCCGTAGCCTCGAGCAGGGCCAGGAGGAGGCCGTATTTGCCTCCTTGATCGGTGACGTAGACACCGTGCTTGACCGTCGAGGTGACCGAGCGGGCGGCACCGATTTCAATCCGCACCGGATCACGCAGGGCCCAGGCGGCCAACTGGGCGATCTCCGGCGGCAGGGTGGCGGAGAAAAAAAGCGTCTGCCGGTCCTTCGGACATTTGGCAATGATGCGCCTCATCGGTTGGAGAAAGCCGACATCGAGCATACGGTCGACTTCGTCGAGCACGAGCACCTCGATATGATCGAGCTTCAGTGTGCCTTGCTGCAAGTGGTCCTCGAGGCGTCCCGGGGTAGCGACAAGCACGTCGATGCCGTCGCGCAGTGCACTGCGCTGTTTGCCGTAGCCAACACCCCCGAAAACCGAGCTGACTTTCAAGTCGGTAAACCGGGCAAGGTCGCGCATGGATGTCTCCACCTGCATGGCCAGCTCACGGGTCGGCTCAAGCACGAGGCAACGGAGTCGGCCATGGTGGCCGAGTCTCTGCAGGGCGGGCAGGGCGAACGCGGCGGTTTTACCCGTCCCGGTTTGGGCGGAAGCTATGACATCACGGCCTTCGAGGGCCGCGGGGATCGCCCGGAGTTGGACCGGGGTTGGTTCCCCGTAGCCCATGGCTTGGACGCCTTCGAGTAGTGGCTCGGACAATCCAAGCTTGGTGAACGGCATGTAAGGGCCCGACAATCGGGCCCGGGCAGTGGTTTGTCAATGCGGGGCGGCACCCTGGCTTGCCCTGCAAAGGGCGGGCGCTAAGCTCCCAACCGCATGATGTTCAAATTCTTTTCCATTGGTGCCGTGCTGCTGGCGGCGGTGTCTCCTTTGGCCGCGGTCGAATCCATCCGCATCGGGGCGATTTATTGCGATTCGGGCGAACTTGCTCCCCTCGATCTGCCGTCTCTCGCCGGGGCCCGCACAGCCGTGGCGCTTTGCAACCAGTCTGGTGGCATAGGCGGCAAAAAAGTCGAATTGATCCATCTTCCCACCGCGAGCAGCGCCGAGTCGGCCGCGGCCTCGGTGCGGACCATCGTCGACAAGTATCCAGAGGTGGCCGGGTTCGTCGGCCTCTCAGATTCCGGGCTTGCCCTCGCTGCCGGTCGGGAGGCGCGCCGCGCGAAAAAAGTTTTCCTTACTTCGGGCGCCACCTCGCCGTTGTTACCCAAGCAGGTTGGCGAGGGGTTCTTTCTGGCGTGTTTCGGCGACAACGTGCAGGCGGCTGCCGCGGCCGAGTGGCTGTGGCAGAACAAGGGTGCCCGGCGGGTGGCTGTGCTCTACGACCCGCGCCGCATCTACACGCGGCTGCTCCACCGCTATTTCTCCACTGCCTTCAAAAACCGCGGTGGCACAATCACGGATGAGGTGGCCATTCGTCCGGGCGGCGAACTTGAGCTGCCGAGCGGTTTGGCCGGCAACGATGCGGTCTTTCTTTCGATGGAAACCGCTTCCGAGGCACAGATGGTGATTGCCAAGCTCCGTGCCGCGGGATTCCGAGGTCCGGTGGTCGGTGGTGACGGCTATGACAATCCTTCCGCTTGGCGCGGGAACGCGCTTGCCCGCAATGTTTTTTTCACCACGCACGCGTTTCCCGCGACCGGACCGGGGGCGGCCGGACCTGCTGTGCTTGCCGATTTTCGCCGTGCTTTCCGCGGCGGAGTACCCGGGGCATTTTCCGGCTTGGGTTATGATGCGACCCGCCTGCTCTTAGCCGCCCTGCAAGCTACGGATGGCAAACTGACGAACCGCGTGCAGAACGGCCCAGCTTTGGCCGGGGTGACGGGTCGGATTGCTTATGCATCGGGCAGTCGCGTCCCGGACAAGCCGGTGGCCATCCAGGAAGCAGCCCGTCCGGGCCATACCATCTTGCAGGTAACTCCGACTGCTGTTCCCGCCCCGTGACCCGCCTTCCGCCTGCTCGGGCGGATGAAGGCGGTGGCGATCAATTGTATTTGACCGAGCACCCGTAGGGTTCGGTTTTCGGGGTCGAGACGGGCTGGCCGGCCATGGCCTCGTCTAGGGCTTGCTTGACGTAGTTTGTGGCGCCCTCAACGTCGGTGGGGTCCACGGACTTTTTGTTGTCGATCGCTCCGGCGTAGATGAGAGCGCCCTCGGGGTCGATAATGTACAGTTCGGGTGTGACTCTGGCTCCGTAGAGCCGCCCGACCGTGCCGTCTCCATCGATCAAAATGGCGGTGGCGGCGGAACCCTTCTCTTCTTTCGCTTGGTTTGTCTCGGCGGGGCTCATATGGCCCTGTTTGCCGGGCGCCGAGGAAACGACAGAAAGCCAGACGACGTCTTTGCCGGTGTATTCTTTCTGCAGTTTCTGCATGTTGCCGCTGTCATAGTGCTTCATGACAAAAGGGCAACCGTGATTGAGCCACTCCAAGACGACGAACTTGCCCTTGAAGTCCGAGAGGTTGTGGGCTTGGCCGTTGGAATCGGTGAGGGTGAATGCGGGGGCGGGTTGTCCGACTTCCGGCGCGGCGAGGGCCGTGCCGGCGGCGAGGAAGAAAGCGAGGGTGGTTTTGCCGAGGATGTTCATTTCTTTTTTTATGGTTGTGCGCCGATGGCGCGGAGAAGAATTTGCTCGGTGAGCAGCTCCGGCAAGATGACCGGATCGTCTGCCTTGCCGGGGGCATAAAAGAGGTAGAATGGAACGCCCACCCTGTCAAACTGTGCCAACTTGCGGGTGATCTCGGGGTTGCTGTTCGTCCAGTCGGCTAGCATGGGTACAATTCCGAGCCGGGTGAACGCTTCGCGCACGGCCTTGGTGTCGATGGCGGTGCGCAAGTTAAACTTGCACGTGATGCACCAGTCGGCGGTGAAGTCGAGGAAGACGGGTTGTCCCGCAGCCAACACGCGCTGCAATTCGGCCTCGGAATACGGAACCCAAGGGATTCCGTCGGTCGGAATCGCTGCGGCTTTTTGCGACTTGCTGGCGGCAGAACGGGCAAAAAGGTCACCGGTGAAATAGCCGAGGCCGAGGAGCAGGGAGAACACGATGGCCAAGGTAGCTAGGGTTCTGGCCCGTCCCGAGGAGACAGGCCCGAGGAATGCACCGTAGAGCCATGCGGCGAGTCCGAGGCAGAGGTAGCTGGCGGCAGCCCAGATCACGGCCTCGGTGCCGCGCTGTTGCCCGATGACGTAAAGCAGCCAGAGCAAAGTGGCGAGGAGGGGAAAACCCATGAATTGTTTGAGGCGTTCCATCCAGGCTCCGGGCTTGGGAAGGTACTGCATCCAGCCCGGTTGCGCGGAGAGCAGGAGGTAGGGGAAGGCCATTCCGGCCGCGATGGCGGCGAACATGGCGGCGATGACGACGGAGGTCTGGCTAAAGGCAAAGCCAAGAGCGGTGCCGAGGAAGGGTGCGGTGCAAGGGGTGGCCAGCAGGGTGGCGAGGATTCCTTGGGCAAAAGAGCCGGCCAACCCGCCGTGGCCGCCGGCTTGGGCCAGGCCTTGGGTGGCCCGGCCAGGCAGGACGATTTCGAAAACGCCGAAGAGATTGAGGGCAAAAACAAAGATGACCGCTCCTATAACATAGTTGAACCATGGGTTTTGGAATTGGAAGGCCCAGGTGACTTCGCTGCCGGCCGATTTGAGCGCGATGATGACGGCGGCAAGTCCGAGGAACCAAAGGAAAATGCCGGCGGTGAAAGCGAGGCCGTGCTTGAGAATATTGGCGCGAGAGTCTCCCGCCTGGCGCATGAAGCCGAAAATCTTCAGCGAGATGACCGGCAGCACGCAGGGCATGAGGTTGAGGATGAAGCCGCCGATCAAGCCGAAGAGAAGGTAGGTCCAGAGGCCAGTCTTGGCAGCAGCGGGTGTATCTTTTGCCGCTGGGGTGCCCGCGGCACTCGCAACAACCCAGCCGCGGCGGTCGCCATTTTCGAGCACCACGATGCCGCGCACCGGCGGGGAGCCGGCGACCGGAATGGCGAGGTCCGCGGCGCCTGCGACCAGATCGCGCGGGGCCGTATGGCCGACCGGATGCTTGTCGTCGGCGAAGGGAAAAAAATCGGCCTGCCTCGCGGCACTGGTGTCGCGCAAGCCGAGGTTCCAACCGGTCGGCGTGGCGTTCCACGAGATGGTGAAGGGTGGCTGGCCCGCAGACGGGAACTGTGCGGTGAACTTGGCGAAAAGCTCGGTGTTGGCTGGTTGCGTAGAAGCAGACACCGGGAGGGTCAGTTGCAAGTCGGCTTTGCCCGGAATGCAGATCGCTTCGCAGACTAACCAGCTGGCTTTGGCCGGGATGCTGATTTCTGCGGTGTCCAAGTCGGCCGGCGTGGTGATGGTGCGGACGAGCAGGACCTCGCCTTTGTAGGCGTAGACCTGGATATCGCCGGGTTCGATGATGCGCTGAGGGAGCGGCCAAGTGAGGGGTCCGGCGGCAAAACCCGGCGGAAGTTGTGGTTCGAATTCGGTGGCCAGGCCAGAGTCACCGGGATTTTCCCAGTAAGTGTGCCACCCGGGAGCCATGCGGAGAAGAAGGCCGAGCCGGAAGGTCTGTCCCGGAGCAATCGCGGTGGTGTCGGCCAACAGCGTGGCTTCGACCAGTTTTTGACCTTGGTAGAGTTGGGCCGGAGAAGAAAAAGGCAGGAGGAAAAAAGAAACAAGAAGAGCGGCAAGGAATCGGCGGCCATAGCTTGCGCCTGACTTTGTGGCCCTTGGGCAGAGAGTGCCTGCGGGCAGGGAAGAAGCCTCAGACATGGTGGAGAAAGGAGGTAAGCGGGCTGGTCGGAACGGCGGTGTCCTCCTGAGCGGGCAGTCCGGCGTGGCGGGCCATCCACCCGGCCTCGACCGCCATTCTGAAAGCGCGCGCCATAGCAACCGGGTCATCGGCCACGGCGATGGCGGTGTTGATCAAGACGGCATCGGCACCGAGTTCGAGAGCTTCGGCCGCGTGGCTGGGGGCGCCGAGTCCGGCGTCCACGATGACGGGGACGCGGGCTTGTTCGACGATGATGGCGATTTGCGCGCGGGTTTCCAGACCGCGATTGCTCCCGATGGGCGAACCGAGTGGCATGACGGTGGCGGCCCCGGCATCTTCGAGGCGCTTGGCCAAGACAGGGTCGGCATTGATGTAAGGCAGGATGATGAAACCTTCGGCGGCAAGGATTTCGGTGGCCCGCAACGTTTCAATAGGGTCAGGCAACAGATACTGCGGGTCGGGATGGATCTCGAGTTTGATCCATTTGGGCAGTCCGGCTGTGGCAGCGAGCCGGGCAAGGCGGACTGCTTCCTCCGCGTTCATGGCGCCGCTCGTGTTGGGGAGAAGGAGGTATTTATCGGGATCGATGAAATCAAGAATGTTGGCAAAAGGATCACTGGTGCCGCTCAAGTCGGCCCGGCGCAGCGCGACGGTGACGATCTCCGTGCCGCTGGCTTCGAGCGCGTCGCGCATGAGTTCATTGGAGGCGAACTTCCCCGTGCCGAGGAGGAGACGTGAGGAAAAGGTGCGTCCCGCAATAACCAGTGGCGGGTTCATGGCGCGGGTGGGGTCTCGGGGGTTGCGTGGGGTGCCACCTCGTCGCCCGCGACTTCGAGCTGGAAGCTGAAGGTGGCTGCGACTTGGTCCGGTGCCTCCCAAGGCCGGCGGTAAACGGCGGTGATCTGCTGAGTTCCCGCTTTGACCGCCTGCAGGGTAAAGATGGTATTGCCGGGAGCGCCGACGAAAACATTGCCACCTTGTCGTGCCACCACGTCGCTGGCATAAAAATCGGCCGCGCCGTAAGAGAAGTCGCGCAGCTCCCAGTTGTAGCCCGTGCTGGGGTTCGACTCGAGCGCGATGCGGACGAGGTTGCCCGGTGCGGCGGAGACAACTTTGCCATTGTCTTGCGCAGTGACTTCCACCGTTCCGGTGACAGGCGGTCGCTGGGCCACTTCCTCGTCGCCAGGCAATGGGCCGGTGACCTGGCCTGACGTATCCGGGTCTGTGGCGTCGGGCGGTGGGGGGATTTCCATGGATTCCGAATCAGCGGTGTCCGCCAGATTCACCTCTTCACGGAGGGCCGGGGCCAATGCGGCGGGGTCCGATGCTTCTTTTCCCGTGTCGGTTTCCTGCACCGAGGGGCCCGGCGAGGGACTTGCCGCACTTGCCGCGGGTGCCGGCTCCTGTGCCCGTAACGCGGCGACGGCCGAAAAAAGGAGGCAAGCAACAAGAAGGACCTTCATGAACTTAAACTATGGGGCCAATTCGGTCCGGGCTCAATCCCCCGCGTCAGGAAAGGGCGACGATTTTCCAACAGGGCGGTCCGTCGCTCCCGATTTCCAACCAAGCGAAAGACGGCGGCGCACCATGGTTCGGCTTGCCGATGGTGCCGGGGTTGAGATACCGCACCTTGCCGATCGTTTCGTCGCGGGGCACATGTGTATGCCCGTGCAAAGCGAATTGGGCGCCGGGCGGCACCGCGGAAACCGGTTCGTGGGTGAGGAAAAAGGTGTGGCCTCTGCGGGTCAGAATCAGCTTCTCCGGGCCCAGCCCGCGCGGATCGCCATTGCCGCGGACGGTATGCACGGGAGGTCCTAAGGCACGCAACTCCCGGAGAATATCCTCGCGGCAAATGTCACCGAGATGCCAGATCTCGTCCGCCCCGGCGAGAGCGGCCCGCACGGAAGAGGGAAGCTGGTTGTGGGTATCGGCAATGACGGCAATGCGCACCCTTCCATCTTGGGGCCGAAGCGAAGCGCTCGCAAACCCGCAGTGAATCCCTTAAGTTGGCGGCATGTGGAAAAATGCCAACCCGCAACTCCGTGAACTGGTCGCCTACGAACCGGGGAAGCCCGTCGAGGACTTGGCGCGGGAGTTGGGTCTCGCGCCCGGTGAGATCATCAAACTGGCTTCGAACGAGAACCCGCTCGGTCCGTCTCCCGCCGCCCGCCAGGCGATGATCGACACGATTGATCGAGCGCACTTTTACCCGGATGGCGGAGGCTACTACCTGCGCCAGGCGGTGGCCGAGCAGCTGGGGCTCGGCATGGCCAATGTCATTCTCGGCAACGGATCCAACGAGATTATCGAATTTTTGGGGCATGCTTATTTGCAACCCGGTGACGAGGTGGTGGTGGCGAAGCATTCCTTTGCCGTTTACCGGCTGATGGCGCAACTGTTCGGCGCGAAGGTTGTCGACGTGCCGGATCCAGATTTCACCGCAGATCTTGACGGCATGCTGGGGGCGATCACGCCGCGGACGAAAGAAGTTTTCGTCGCCAATCCGAACAATCCCACCGGAACAATGGTCTTTCAGGAGGATATTGACCGGTTCATGGCGCGGGTTCCGGAGCACGTCATGGTGGTCTTCGACGAGGCCTATTACGAATTTCTCGACGAGCCCCCCGACGTGCTTAAATACGTGCGGGCGGGGCGCAATGTGGTCGTGTTGCGCACGTTTTCCAAAATCCAAGGATTGGCCAATTTACGCATCGGTTACGGTCTGGCCGCCGCGGAAATCATCGAGGTCCTGCAGAAGGCGCGGCAGCCCTTCAATGCCAATGGGATCGCCCAGGCAGGAGCCTTGGCCGGTTTGTCCGACCAAGCGCACATGGACGAGACGCGTCGGGTCACGCGCGAAGGACGCAATTTTTTCCAGGCGCAGTTCCTCGAGATGGACCTCGAATTTGTGCCGAGCCACGCCAATTTTGTCCTTGTCCGCGTGGGTGACGGGAAAAAAGTCTTCGAAGCCCTCCTGCGTCGCGGTCTGATCGTTCGCGCAATGGGCAGCTATGGTCTCCCCGAATGGATCCGTGTTTCGGTCGGCACGATGCCTCAAAACGAGGCCTTCATCGCGGCCCTGCGCCAACTTAGCGCCGAGGGGATTGTCGACCGCGGCGCTTTGGTCGCGGTGCGCTGATGTCCGCTTCGGACACCATTGCCGCCCTCGCCACCCCGGCTGGAGCCGGTGCATTGGCGGTGGTGCGGATCAGTGGACCGCGCGCGTTGGAAGTTGCCGGGCGGGTGTTTCGCGGTCGGCGATCTCTTCTCGAGAGTGTGCCCGGATCCGTGCAGCGGGGAAGAGTCGAGCAGGATGGTGCGGTGCTCGACGAGGTTCTCCTCACCGTCTTTCGCGCGCCGCGCAGTTACACCGGTGAGGACTTGGTCGAAATCAGTGGCCATGGCGGGAGCGTGGTCGCCGCTGCCGTGTTGCGTGCCGTGTTGGCGGCGGGAGCACACCCGGCCCCGCCGGGAGAGTTCACGCGGCGGGCTTTTCTCAACGGAAAAATGGATCTCACCCAGGCTGAGGCGGTCATGGACTTGATTGCTGCCCGCGGCGAGGCATCGGCCCGGGCGGCAGCCGGGCAATTGGAGGGCCGCCTAGGCCGCGCAGTGGAAGCATTACGCGGGGATGCGATCACCGCGGTGGCGCACCTGGAAGCCTTCATCGACTTTCCGGAGGAAGGTATTGATGCGGAGGGGGGGCGGGCTTTGCTTGAACGGGTCGATCGTCTCCATGGCGCGGTGGAACGCCTGCTTTCCACGGCCGACGAAGGGCGCATGCTCCGCGAGGGGGTGCGCCTGGTCATTCACGGCGAGCCCAACGCCGGCAAGTCGAGTCTGCTCAATCTTCTCGTCGGTTATGACCGTGCCATGGTCAGCGAAATCCCGGGAACCACCCGCGACACGATCGAGGAAAGTCTTACCCTGCGCGGCATTCCTTTCCGCTTGATCGACACGGCCGGATTGCGGGAGTCCTCGGATCCTCTCGAACTGGAAGGCATGCGCCGGACCCGGGCGGAACTTGAGCAGGCCGATGTCTCCTTGCGGGTTGTTGACGTCACGGCACAAGTGGAGGCTGCGCGGCCTGATGCGCGGGAAATCCTGGTACTCAACAAGATTGACCTCCGGCCCGATTGGGTGCCGGGCGCAGACGAAGTCGCCATGTGCTGCCTCGACGGGCGCGGCTTGGAGGACCTGGTCGCCGCGGTCATTGCACGGACGGATCTCTCCGCCCTAGATCGCTGCGGTGAGGTGATTACGGTGAACGAACGGCACCGCCACTGTCTGGCCGCGGCGCAAAATTATCTCGGGGCAGCACGCCGTTCTTTGCAGCGCGCCGATCCGCCGGAGTTCACGGCGTTGGAATTGCGCTCGGCGCTGGCCGCCATCGGGGAAATTACCGGAGCGGTGGATACCGAAGAGGTGATTGATAAAATATTCGGGAGCTTTTGCATCGGCAAGTAAAGCCGGGTCGGTGGCCGGGGGTAAGAGGTGGCTGGCCAGATGCTAGGGAGACGCTAAACTGGGAACCTTGATGGAAGTCGTCGACCAGCCTGTTGGGCAGACCCAATCGGAAAAGCGCAAAGGTGTCTTCCGTATTCTGGGCGAGGCCTTCAATCGTTATGTCATGGAAGGCGGAATGACACACGGGGCGGCTCTCACTTATTACGCGGTTTTTTCGATTGGGCCGCTCCTCCTCATCGCCACGGCGATGGCCGGTTGGGTTTTCGGCGAGGCGGCGGCCAACGAGGAATTGCGGGACAAGCTGGCCGAGATGTTCGGTCCGGAAACCGCGGTGACAATCGAAGGTTTGCTCGTCGGGGTGCGTTCGCGGGCGGATTCGGGGCTGGCTGCGTCGATCGGCGTGGTTGTGCTCCTCTACACCTCCTCAAGCGTGATGCGCCAGTTGAAGGAGTCGATGAACTTCATTTGGCGTGTGCCGCATTTGCGGGAAGCCTCCTGGTGGATGTGGGTTGAACATTACCTCGTCTCCCTGGCCGGCGTGCTGGTTGCGGGCTTGCTCCTTATTCTTTCTTTGGCCGGCACCACCGTGCTCGCCGTGATGAAAAAATACGTTCCTGAAGAACTGCCCTACTCGAGCACCTTCCTCTTCTCCCTCGAATTCGGTGTCACGCTTGTCATGGTGACGGCCGTGTGCGCGTTGATTTTCAAACTGCTCCCGGAGGCAAAAGTCCTATGGCGTTACGTCTGGCTCGGAGCGTTTGGTACGGCGCTGCTCTTCGCCATCGGCAAACTGGGCATGGGTCTTTACCTCGGATGGCTCAGTGCCGAGTCGTTCTATGGGGCCATGTCCTCATTTATGATCCTGCTGTTCTGGATGTATTTCTCGGCGCAGGTGCTGGTCATCGGCGCCTACTTTACCGAGGGATTCAGCCGGGCCCGTATGGCCGCCAAGGCGGAACAAGGGAGGGCTTGAGGGTGGTTGCGCCGGCTGTGCTGACCCTGCGCAGTGCCTCTGCGGTGGCGGAGTTGGCGCCCTCCGCCGGCGCACGCCTCATGCGATGGTCCGTTGCCGGTCGTCCTGTCTTGCATTGGCCCGAAAGCGCCGACTGGTCGGCCCCGTCCAAGATCCGAGGAGGAAATCCGCTCCTTTTTCCTCTCATCGCCCGCACTTTTCTCGACGGAAAAATCGGATTTTGGAGGGACCCGGCAGGCCGGGTCCGGCCGGCACCAATGCACGGATTGGTCAGAGCCGGTCGCTTCGACGTGGTTAGTCAAGAGGTCGATCGCATCACCATGCGCACCGCATGGGACCGGGGCATGGCCGAAGCGTGGCCGTTTCCGTTCGCTCTCACCGTGGAGTACGCGCTGGCCGCAGAAAGGCTATCGGTCGCTTTCACCGTGGAGAATACCGGAGCGGATACCATGTCTTACAGCTTGGGGAATCATTTTTACTTCGCTGTACCCGCTGCGGACCGGTCCGACTGGTTTCTTGAGGGAGCCTTCCAGTCATGGGCGCGGCAGGACGCGCAAGGGCTTATCGTTGCGGCATCTGCCCCGGAGAATGCTGGCGCGCTCTCCGACCCGGATCTGGTTGATCTTTTCCACCTCGGGCCGCCGGCCGGGGGTGTGATCCTGCGGAATCAAAAAGACGGACGCGAAGTGGTCTTCAATTGGCAGTCCGAGGAGGGAGGTGAAAATCCGTGGTATGCCGTGACGACATGGACCGAGTCGCCGCAGTCGGACTTTTACTGCGTGGAGCCTTGGTCCGCTCTGCCTGGCGCGGTGGAAAACGGCATGGGACTGCGGCAACTCAGTCCCGGCGCGAGGGAGACGCTGCGCCTGCATTTGACGGCGCGTGGCTGGTAGTCTTTTTACGCGAGGCGTGGGGCGTTGCCTTGTCGGTCGGACTCGTTGCGCTCCTCTTGCCTGCGACGTGCGATTTTCCGTTGAACGTGGCTCCTTCTTCAACCAGGACACGCGCGGCGTGGATGTCGCCGTGCAGGGTGGACGAACTTTTCAGCACGGCGCGCCCGGTGACGTGGATGTCGCCCTCGACCGTGCCGAAGATAAGGACGGACTCCGCGCGTATGCGTGCCTTGACGTGGTTTTCGCGAGGAATGATGACCGTGGCAGGACTGTGGATTTCCCCCTCGACGCGACAGGTGACCGTTCGCTCGTCCGGCAACTTGAGCGTGCCGAAGATGGTGATGTCGCCCGGGATCTGTCCCGAAGTCTGGGGCGGCGGCGGGCTGGAGAGCGGAGGCGCGGAAGCCAGAGCGAGTGGCTCGGCGGGAGCGGGGCGTTCCGGAAGAACGGAAGAAATGGGACGCCAATCGGCCCAACCCTCCTGCCAGCAGAAATCCTCGGGCAGAAAATCCCCGGTGGCGACAAACATGGCGACTTCCTCCGGAGCGTGCGGCCCGAAGGTCTGATCGTTTTTGGTGACGAAGAGGGCCATGCGACAAAATGGTGCGCGATACAGGGTTCGAACCTGTGACCCCCTCCGTGTCAGGGAGGTGCTCTACCACTGAGCTAACCGCGCATGGGATCGGAGTGAAACTAAAGCGCGCATTGGGACGCGCTGCAATGATTTTTGGCGCATCCGACGGCGTCGGGTCCTCCCCGGGGCCATTCGCTCCTGTGGGTCGAAGGGCGCACGGGATTGAGTTCTGCGAGAGGATGGGGCAGTCTGGCCACGATGAACACTATCGAAGCCATCAAGGCGCGCCGCGCGATCAAACACTATGACCCCAACCACCGCATGACATCCGATGAAGAGCGCGAGCTTCTCGGGTTGGCCATGCTTTCCCCCACGGCTTTCAACATTCAAAATTGGCGTTTCGTCGTGGTGCGCGACATGGAAATTCGCCAGCAAATCCGCGCTGTAGCTTGGGACCAGGCGCAGGTGACCGACAGCTCGCTCTTGATTGTCCTTTGCGGGAATCTCGATGCTTGGAAGCAGGAGCCGGCCCGCTACTGGCGCAACGCGCCGCAAGCGGTGCAGGAGTTCCTCGTGCCGGCGATCGATCAATATTACGAGGGTAAACCCCAGGTGCAGCGCGATGAAGTGATGCGTTCCTGCGGGATGGCCGGCCAGACCCTCATGCTCTCGGCCAAGGCGATGGGCTATGATTCCTGCCCGATGGATGGTTTCGATTATGATGCGGTCGGCAAGATCCTCAAGCTGCCTGCCGGCCATGTCATCTCATTCATGGTGGCCATCGGTAAAAAGACGCAGGATTCCTGGCCGCGTCCCGGCCAGTTGGCCTACGACCAAGTCGTGATCGAAAACGGGTTTTAGGCGCACGTTTTCCCGTGGATCATCCGCTGCGCAGGACCAGTCTCGTGCGGAAGCGGGAGATCTTTGGGTGGTGTTGTTACGACTTCGCCAACTCGGCGTTTATCACGGTGGTGATTACCGTGGTTTACGGCCCTTATTTCACGGGAGTGGTGGCGGCCGGGTGGGCGGGGGCGAATACCTTGTGGAGCGTGACGCTGGCGGCCTCGCAGGTGGTCGTCATGGTTTTTGGTCCGGCCTTGGGTGTGCTGGCGGATGTGACGGCTTCGAAGAAGAGGTTTCTCCTTTCCATGATGTGGGTCTGCTCGGCGGCGACGGCGGCGCTTTGGTTGACGGGGCCTGGGACGGTGGCACTGGCCGCGGGGTTGGTTATCGTGGCTTATGCGGCATTTTCCTTCGGGGAAAATTTCTGCGCGAGTTTCCTCAGCGAGTTGAGCACGCCGGCGAATTGCGGACGTATTTCGGGTTATGGTTGGAGTTTCGGGTATCTGGGCGGGCTGGGTGCGCTGGGGTTGGCCATGTTGGTGTTGTCGGTGGCCCCGGACGGCGTGCGGTGGGTCTTCGTGGTCACGGCGTTGTTCATGGTGGCGGCAACCTTGCCCGTGCTGCTGCTGTTGCGGGAGCGCAAGCAACCGGAGCCCCAGATGGCGAGGTGGTGGCAGTTGGGCTGGGAGAGCGTGTTGCGGGCGGCGCGGGATTTGCCGCAGCACCGGGATTTGCTTCGTTTTTTCTGGGCCTTCCTTCTCTACATGAGCGGGCTCGGAGCGGTGGTGGCGTTCGCCGCAATTTATTCGGCTGAAGCATTGGGTTTCACCACGGGGGAGAATCTGGTGCTCTTTGCCTCCTTGCAGGTCAGCAGTGCCCTGGGCGCGCTGGCTTTCGGGTGGTGGCAGGATCGTGCGGGTTCGGTCAATATGCTGACCGCGGCACTGCTGCTCTGGTGCCTCGTGGCGGTGGGGGCTTATTTTTGCCAAACGAAAGAAATGTTTTTCCTCGTTGGCAATGTGGCGGGATTGGCCATCGGTTCGTGTCAGGCCGGGAGCCGTGCGGTGGTGTCGCTGCTCTCGCCGCGGGAACGGGCGGCGGAGTTTTTCGGGTTCTGGGGAGTCTTCGGAAAATTGGCCGCGGTGGTCGGGCCGTTGTTCATGGGCGTGCTGGCCGATGTGTTCGATCTGCGGGTGGCGGTGCTCGCAACTTTGGTCTTTTTTGTCGGGGGGCTGATCATTTTGAGGGGTGTAAGGATGGAGCGCTGAGGGAGGGGATGGTCCGAACGGCAGTTTACGCGGGCTTTTCGCGTCAAGTATCCTTGGCGCAGCGATGACTTGAGGCGTCGAACCAGTCGAGGAAGCGGCGCGCGGCGGCGGTGCTGTTGAGGACCGGGATCCCTCCGAGGTGGCGAATGCGTTCGGCTTCCCATGTTTCGAAGACACGGGCGATGACCGGGACTTTCCCGCCGAGGGCGCGGAGCACTTTGGCCGCATCGGCTGTGCGGCGCATGCTGCAGAGGACAACGCGGGCGTCGTCCGCCCCGGCCGCGGCGAGAATGTAAGGATCCGCGCCGTCGCCGCGGAGGCAGGGGATGCCGTTGGCTTCCAAATGCGCGATGACACCAGGGTCGTCATCCACCACGAAGATTTGCTGTGCATTCTCTTGCAGGGTTTTCAGCACCCAGCGGCCGGCCGCGCCGTAGCCGAGCATGAACACGTGGCCACGCAGGCTGCCGGGCGCGGGCGGGCGGCGTCGGGGCAGGTGGTGCAACAGCCAGGAGGTGGTCGCGTCGGTGGCCAGAAATGGGGTGAGCATCATGGTGAAAGCGACCACGGCGGCCAAAAGACTGAACTCGGGCGCGTCAAGGCTGCCGCTGCCAAGGCCGACCAAGCCAATGACGAGGCCAAGTTCTCCGGCTTGGCCCAGGAGGAGGGATGATTCCACGGCGGGACGGGCGGATAGCCCGAGAGTGCGGGCCAGGAGCGTGACGACCAATGGACGGAGGAGAACGATAATGAGAACGAGCCCGGCTGCTTCCGGGAGGCTGTCAGCCGCGGGCAGACCGGCGATATAGCCGAGCGTGACGAAGAAGATGGCGAAGAAGAAATCGCCGAGGGCGGCAAGTTGCACGCGGAGGATTCCGTTGGCTGGAAAGCGCGAAATAGAGAGACCGGCCAGGAAGGCGCCGATCACCAGAGGCAATCCGAGGGCCACGGCTGCGGCTCCGAAGGCGAAGAGCAGCGAGAGCATGAGCATAAGCAAGGTCTCGTCACCGAGTCGTGTCTTGGCCAGAACGCGCGGAACAATGGTCGTTTGCAGGATGACGGCCAGGCCGAGCAGCGCGGTGGATTTTCCGATCGCGAACAACGAAGCGATCCATCCCTGCGGCCACGCGGAAACGAGTACCAGCATGCCGACGAGGAGGAAGTCTTGGAGCAACTGCACAGAAATAACGAGGCGTCCGAACGGTTCACGCGTCTGACGCAACTGTCGCAATTGGCGGATGGCGACAATGGTCGACGAGCCGGCCAGTGCGGCGGCGAAGTAAACGGCCGGTTCAAAGGCGGTGTTGTTCAGCCGGAGCCAGAAAAGGATCGCGGCGGCGGTGATCAACATGGGGACAAGGCTGAGAACAGCGGCTTGCCGCCGGTCACCGGCGATGCGTTGCGGGTTGAGTTCGGTGCCGGCGAGGAAGACGAGCACGGCGACGCCGAGTTGCAGCGCCTCGGTGGCGAAATCCTCGGGCGCCTGAACACCGACCAGCCAGATGACCCACCCGATGAGCAAATAAAGCGGGATGATCGGCACGCGGGTGAGTCGCGAAATAGCGCAGGCCAGCGCCGCAGCGAGCATGATGACGCCGACCCCGATCATGGTGCGATGACCCCCATTTTGCGTAGCTCGGCGTCCTGCGCGGAAACGCCGTCAACTTTCGGCACGAGCATGAAGCAGACATCCATAGCCAGCAGGTTTTCCGTGGCGGAGAGGTCCATGACATTGACCGCGCAGGGGGTGCCGGTGGCGCGGCAACGGTAAGCGAGCAGATCGTTTGTCTCCTCGATGGTCAGGGAGGAAACCAGCATGCGCGCCCCGCCCGCGTTGGCTTCGGCCAGGACATTCGGGTCACCGGCATCGCCGAGAAGGACGTCGCACTCGAGTCCGCGAAGTTTTCGCGGATCGGTGTCGATGGCGAGAACGCGTTCGCCACGAGCGCGGAGAAGGTGGACAAGTTCCCGCCCGAGCGAGTTGATTCCGACCACAATAAAGTGTCCGTGTGGTTGCTGCGAAGCGTGCGGGGGTTCCTCGACCGACGGCGGGCCGAACAAGCGGAGCGCGCCGCTGGATTTGACCAGACGGTAAAGATGCGCATTGTAGAGGATCATGTAGGCCGAGACCGTGATGGTGACGAGTCCGACCAGTGCGGTGATGGAGAGGATGGATGGCGCGACTAACCCCGTCCGCACACCCATGGCGACGAGGATGAAGGAGAATTCGCTGATTTGCGCCACGGTGACGGCGGTGAAGAAAGACGTCCGCTCCCCGTAACCCATGCGGAGAATGATCCAGATGAAAATGACGGGATTGCCAATGATGACGAAAAGCGAAAGGAGCAGGACAGATCCCGAGTGCTCGAAGGCGGCGGACAGCTCCATCTTCACCCCGAGGGAAACAAAGAAGACCGCGATGAAGAAATTCATCAGCGGGTGCACGCGCCGCCGCAGGTCATCGTTGTAAGGAAGTTGGGCCAGGCTGAGGCCGGCAAGAAAGGCGCCTATCTCGAGCGAGAGGCCGAAGAGTTCCGCGGCGAGCACGATGAGGAAGCACCAACTAAGGCTCCAGATCACGTTGGTTTCCGGGCTGCGTGCAGCCCAGGCGAAGGGTCCGGGCAGCAACCAGCGTGCCGCGCCAAGGACGAGGACGAGGAGGGCAGCGACCCCGGCGAAGGCTTTGACCATGCTGGTCGCGGCGGTCGAGGCGTCCACCGAGCCCGTGCCGAGGCCGGCGAGGAAGGTCAGCATGACAATGGCGATCAGGTCCTGCACGAGGAAGATGCCGACCGCGATGCGGCCGTAAAGCGTGTCCATCTCGTGCTTCTCATCGAGGAGTTTGACCACCACGACGGTGCTGCTGAAGGTGAGGGCCGTGGCGAGGAAAGCGGATTCCATCCACGGGAATCCCAGCAGCATGCAAAGTCCGTAGCCGATGACGGCGGTGAAAACCACTTGGGCGATGCCGGCCACGACGGCGACCTTCCCCACGTCGCGCACCTTGTCGAGGCTCAGTTCGAGACCGACGATGAAGAGGAGGAGGGCGATACCGATTTCGGAGATCAGCTCGAGGGCGTGGGAAATCTCAACCAGTCCGGTGAGCGGGCCGATGACCAGTCCGGCCAACATATAGGCCACGATGGTCGGCATGCGGATCCATCCGGCCGCAACCGAGAAAAACGCTCCCGCCATGACGATGAGTCCCAGGCTGCGCAGGAAAAACTCGTCGGCCATGAATCATGCTTAGCCTCGCAGGGTGGAGGGGACAAGGATGCGGGGTGTTTCACAACCGTCGCGTTAACGAAGGCACGCGGCAGGAAATGGGTTGCGCGCGGGGTGTTGTCGTGCGATCAACAGACCTTATGAAAGTCATCCCTCTCGTCCTCCTCTCCGTGCTTGCTCTCGCCCCCTGGGCCGAAGCGGCGGCGCCGATCAACCCGCTGGATATCCCCAAATACGTCCGGGAGTGGTTTTCGGGCCACGATTTCACCGGCAAGCCCAAGGTGACCGGCAATTACCACCAGTCGCGGCTCAATGGCACGAACTTCCGAGGCATGAAGTTCACCGATGCATCATTCGAGCAGTGCGATCTGGCCGGAGCGAACATGAAGGGTGCGGTTTTTGGTCCGGGGACGAATTTCTACCGTTGCACGATGAATGGCGCGGACCTCCAGGGCGTGAACTTTGCGGGCGCGCACATCAACTCGGTGAATTTCCGGGGAGCGGATTTGCGCGGGGCGAAAAATCTGGTCGATGTCAAAAGGGCGAATTTCCAGCGGGCCGACCTGCGGGGCGCGGATCTTTCGAAAATGAAGCAACCGATGGTCGATCTGGAATGGGATGACGCCATCTATGATGCGAAGACCAAGTTCCCGGCGGGCTTCGACCCGGTCAAGGCGGGGGCCAAAGAAGCGCAGTAATTTTTGCCAATGCCGAGCAGGGCCCGCGGATTTATCTCGCGGGCCTTTTGCTTGATCGGCGAGCCAGAAAACCATGCACGGATTACCCGCGAATCTTGAGGAGGCTCTGCTGGGCTTGGTGCGCGAGAAGTTATTCGAGGGCGGCGCGCCGCTGACGGTGGAGACCGATTTGTTCGCGGCGGGTCT
>CAMBSX010000020.1 GCA_945870655.1 Chthoniobacter flavus
GCCCGCCGCGAGGCGCGTCTCGCCGAGAGGAAAGAACGCGGTGCGCCCGGGATCTTCGCCATGGAAGTGACCTTGGACACCGTGGAGTCCCCCGAACTCCAAAAAGTGTCCCTCGACAAGCCACCCAAGCAATCCTACACCGAGCCTGAGGACGCCGAAGATCCTTCGGCCCCCGACGAGGAGGAGCCCTTCGTCGATCCCGTGCGCGACGAGGCACTCCTCATCATGCAGGACTACATCAAGATGCTCGGGCCCGAGCCCGTCACCGCCCGCGCCGCGACCAAGGACGCCGCCACTCCCTGACCGGTTGGCTCCCTCTTCCTGCTCCACCGAGAAGACCGGGCAAAAATCTTGCAGGGGCCGGCCGCCGATCCGACTGGACACCGCGTGCCCTCCGGAGGCAAATTCCGCGCCGTGATGAAATACTTATTCATTCTTCCCGCCTGTCTCCTCCTTCTCGGCGGCCTCTGCTCGTGCCAAACGACAGCAGGCTTCGGCGAAGACCTTTCCACCCTCGGCAATCGCATCAGCGATGACGCCCGGGAGCGCAGTAACGGCGATTAAGCCCGCGTCGTTCTCGACAATCGCGCTTGGCCGCGCAATTTTGAGCCTGCCTATCCGCGCCCGTAGCTCAGGGGATAGAGCAGTAGATTTCTAATCTATTGGTCGGGAGTTCGAATCTCCCCGGGCGCGCGCACCTCCGAAATGAAGACGGTCGACTACCTTGGGTTTGCCTGGACCGCCGCACAATGTCTGGGTTTGGCCGCCGTGCTCGGGTCCGGGTGGCACTACGGTCGTCCTGATGGTGCTGCTTGGATTTCCATTTCGGGAGGGGCGATCATGACCCTCTCCCTCCTGCCGGCGATTCTCGGTCTACGCGACCTCGGCACCAACCTGAGCCCGTGGCCGCAACCGCACGCGACCAACGAATTGGTCACCCACGGCATCTACCGCCGCTTACGGCATCCGCTTTACCTCAGCCTCATCCTCCTCGCCGTCGGGTGGGCCATCTGGCGGCAAAGCTGGCCCTCGCTCCTTGCCACGGCCATTTTGCTCTTCATCCTGCGTCGCAAGGCGGCCCATGAGGAACGGCTCCTCGGCCGGAGGCACGCCTGTTATTCTGCCTACGCTCAAACCACGGGATGTTTTTGGCCCCGCTGGCGGGCCTGAGCCTGCCGGCGCCAATCCCATGCCACGCCCGCACTTCTTTCAGATTTGGTTTTGTCTCGCCCTCATCGGTTGGGCCTTTCTGGTCACGCGCCTCGTCGATCTTTCCTTTCTCGCTGCCCATTGGTTTTACCCCGCCATCATGGTGCTGGGCGGTTTTGTGGCCGGCATCACTCCGGAGGGCGGCGGAGCCGTGGCTTTCCCCATGCTCAGCGTCTTCTTCGAGGTGGAACGTTCCATGGCTCGCGATTTCAGCCTCATGATCCAGAGCGTGGGCATGACCAGTTCCAGCATCTTTATCCTCACGCGCCCCACGACCGACCTCCGCGCTTTCCGCCCGCTCCTCTGGTACGTGCCGGTGGCTTTTGCCGGCTTTGTCTTCGGCATGCAATTCCTGCAAAGCCTTCCCGCCTACCTCCTCCAGGCTTTCTTCCTCAGCCTGATCACCACCTTCACCGTTGCTTACCTCTTCAGCGACCACCGCGGGAGCGAGACATCGCTTCCCGTGACCGAGGGACGCCTGGCCACCGTCGCCGTTCTCTTGGCCGGCGGGATGTGTGCCAGCCTCTTCGGCACGGGCGCTGACATCCTGCTCTACACCCTGCTGGTCACGCGTTTCCGCCTGAGGGAAAAAAATGCCACCCAGACGAGCATCATGCTCATGGCGGCGATCAGCATTCTTGGTTTCGCCTACCGCGGGATGGCCGACGCCCCACTCACCGCGTACCAATTCCAAACTTGGCTTACCGCATTTCCTGTTGTGCTCGTCATGGCTCCCCTCGGTGCTCTCCTACTCTACAAAATCCCCCTCGAGTGGTTGCTGCGCAGCCTGGTCGTGCTCAACATCGGACAACTCGTCTACTTCAACCTGCAGAATCTGTCCTGGGAGAAAATGGCTGCCAGCACCATTTTTTCGGTCGTTCTGATGGCCGCCTTCGCCGTGACGCTCGACCGTCTGGCGCTGGCGCGCGACAAGAGGGCGTCTTAGTTGGACGAGGCGCGGCGCAAAAGAAACGGCTCGCTCTGCCCCTTGATCAAGCGCACCGGAACCCCGCGCGAATAAAGCCCCTCCAGCACCGGGCCTTTGTGCAAGGCTTCAACGGAATAATAATACCAGTCGTCGGCTTTGAGCGCCAAGAACACGCGCGAACCATTCATCACACCGTCCACTTCGTAGTCGCCAAGTGTGCCGGTGATCTTGTTGCCGCGCTGCACCAGACGAGCATCACCCCAAGCCTCCCGCGTCCCATCACGCCAAGCTCCACTCACGTCGCCCCGCGCGGTCCCGGCTTTTCCGGACAACCAAGATTGGGCCGCCGTGCGATTGGCCTCGAAACGTTGCGGGCTGTTGCAAGCAGTGAGAAGAACTGCGGCCAGAAAAAACGGGAGGAGCTTCATTAGGCTGTGCTTAGTCCGTCGACCACGTCCTCGCAAGCGGCAAATCTCTTGGTGCAGTGACTTCCAGCCAGTAACTGCTGAAGGGCGTCTTTCCCCACAGCGGTCGCACCTCCACCCGGCAGCCTGCCGCGGCGAAGACTTCGTGCAAGTCCTCCAGTCGCGGAAAGTTGATCTTGCCACCGCGGATCCAACCGCTGGCCCGGGTCCACCATTCCTCGGCCCGGGTCACGGCACTGCGCCAACCGCAACCACGCACCCCGGTGCGAATCAACACGGTGGCTCCACGGCGGGCCGCGTCGATCAGACGCTCCATGAGCAAAGCCTGACCGGCCGCATCGAGGTAGTGAATCACATCGAAAGCGCAGACAGTCCTCGCGCCTTCCAGCGAAAAGTCCGTCATATCCGCCACCCGGAGTTGGAAGTCCTCGCAACCAAGCTGCCTGGCCGCCCGCTGCCCCGCCTCGATCTTCCAGCGCCCCAAATCGCAACCGCGGTAGGCCGCATGAACCTCCAACTGCCGCAGCCATAAGCCAAACAAACCAAGTCCGCAACCAAGGTCCACCACCGGCCCGCCGGTTCTGGCCACCACCGCCCGCCCTGCTTCAAAAACCGGATCACTCCCCAACTTTCCCCGCACATAACCGCGCAGCCAACGACTTCCCCCCACCGCATCGGCAATGGTCTCGGCCACCGCGCTCATCGGGCACAAGCCTCCCGGATCGCCGCGGCATCAACATCCGCCCCGCGCGACAAGCAAGCCGCCGCCTGACCGGCCGCCTGGCCCGTCGCCATGCTTGTGCCGATGACCCGCAGCGCAGCTTGGGCCTCGTGCGTGGCAGAGAGACATCTTCCGGCCAGGAAAACATTGTCTGCGTCTCGCGAACGCAAGGCCCGCAGAGGAACGCCGCACACCGCGCCATTGTCCGGATAAACCAAACGCATGGCCGCCCCCGCCTCGTGCCACTCGAGGGGCCAAAACGAAAAACAAACCGTATCTTCCGGCACCACACCGGACAGCACCTCATGCGCGGTGATAACATGCCGCCCCATCACCCGCCGGCTCTCGCGGATTCCGATACGCTCCGGCCAACTGCACCCCTCTGCCTTCTCAAAACCCGCGGCCTCCCGACGCAAGAAATCGGTCAGCATCTCAGCCGACTCCCGCGCCTCCGCGGTCAATCGCCGCACCTGCCCCTCATTGCACGGATCGTAGTCCCCACCCCCCGCCGCCAAATCGAGCGTGACCCGCACCATGCCATCACGACAAGTCGGCCGCACCGCCGCCCCGAGCGCCCCAGCGCCGAGACGCCCGTCCCGCACCGCGGCCACGAGCAAGGCGGACCAAGCCAACCGCGCCGCGGGCGCCAAGGCCGCGCTGGCCACCGGCCAGAGACCGAAAATGTAAGCCGGCCGCTGAAGTTCCAGCCGGGGAGCAGACGCGGCAGAAAGGCTCACCGCCACAGCCAGATTGCCATCGCCGGTGGCCTCCACGAAGGCAGCGGCTTCAATCGTGACCCGTCCGGCCGGCGTGGCGAGATGCAAGGATTTCACCCTCCTCCCCTCCACTTCGCCGCCGGTCACGCGCGCGTTTCTCATCACTTCAATGTTCTTGGCTTCCGTCACCCAGTCCTCGCATAGGCGGGCAAAAGCTTCCGGTTCTTGGAGCAAGACATCGAGCCGGCCGAAACGTTGCGGACCGCAGGCCCCGCCGGACGCGACAAGCCGCCGGGCAAATTCCATGGCCAGACCCGTTTGCAAAGGCTCGGCACCTGTGCCCGCCGCGCTGCGATAAAGTCCGCAAATACTGTGCACCTTCGCCGCCCGCACATTCCCGCCCAGACCCGCTTCGCGCTCGACGAGCAAGACCCGCGCCCCGGACCTTGAGGCCGAGACAGCCGCCGCCACCCCGGCCGGACCTCCCCCCGCCACGACCACATCGGAAGAGCGCGTCTTCACGGCATCCGCCTCCGGCCGAAGATGATCACAGTCATGGTAAAAATCGCTGGGGCCACTTAGCCTCCCGGCAGCACGCATCATGCGAACGTCGCCCTCCACGATCCAGTTGGAAAATCCGGAACTGGCGCCCGCGCGGGGACCGGTCCGCCATCACGTGCCCTATTGGCGGCAGGCCGCCGCCCACCTCTACTTCATCGCCGCAGGTCTGCAACTCACTCTCCGTGCCGCACGACGCGGGCGCCGCACGGCTTCCGGCGAGCGGTTGCACCTCCATCGGCGTTTTGCCCGCTACATCGCGCTCCTCGAGCGCTGGGGCATTATCCAAGTGGAATTCTCGGGATTCGAACAAGCCGCAGCATGGAAAGGCTCCGTCATCGCGCCGAATCATCCATCCATCCTCGACGCCATCATCCTCTGTTCCCGCCTCCCTGGTCTCGACTGCGTGATGAACTCCCGCCTGCTCCGCGATCCCGTCATGTCGGGCACCGCCCATCTCTGCGGCTTCATCCGCAACGACACCCCGCTTTCCATGGTCCGCGATACCCGCGATCGCCTTCTAGCCGGCCACAATGTCCTTATCTTCCCCGAAGGTACGCGCACCAAGGGATGCCCCGTCGGCTCCTTCCGCCACGGATTCGCCCTGGCCGCAGCTCGCGCCGGCGCACCGGTGCGCACCGTCCTGATCGAATGCGACTCCGATTATTTCGGACGCAATTTCAACTTCTTCCGTCCCGCCCCGTGCCCCATCCGCTACCGTCTGACCGCATCGCAGGTTTTTTTCCCGCAGATTGACGAAGATGCCCGGGCAACATCCGCGGAAATCGAAGAATTCTTCCACGCCTCTTTGCTGCGCGACGAACACGGCGTGCGGCGTCGCGCCTCATGATGCCCGATCCGCACCGCGGGGTCATCATCCCCAGCTACAACTCCGGACCGCTGCTCGAAAGCACGGTGCGCGCGGTGCTCGAGACTTGGCGCCCGGTCGTGGTGGTGGTGGACGGCTCGACGGATGGCAGCGAGCAAAGGATTCGCGACCTGGCTGCGCGGCAAAAGGACCTTCGGGTCATCTCCCATCCGGTGAACAGGGGCAAAGGCGCCGCCGTTTTGACCGGCTTGGAATTCGCACAGTCGGAAGGCTGGACCCACGCCGCCGTCTTTGATGCCGATGGACAACATGAAACCTCCGACCTGCCCGGTTTCATGGCGGCATCCCGCCTGCACCCTCAAGCCATGATTCTCGGACGCCCCGTGTTCGGTCCCGACGCTCCAACTGTGCGGGTGGTCGGCCGTCGCGCCGGCAATTGGTTCGCCAACCTCGAGACCTGGTGGGGTGGCATCGATGACTCCCTCTTCGGTCTGCGCGTTTATCCCGTTGGTCCGGCTCTGGAAACTTTGCGTTCGATCCGGGGCGGACGACGATTCGATTTCGACACCCAAATCGCCGTGCGACTTTATTGGCGCGGCGTGCCGCCGATGAACCTGCCCACCCGCGTGCATTATCATGCCGCCAACCTCGGCGGGATCAGCCACTTCGACTACCTGCGCGACAACATCCTCCTCGCCCGCGCGCATGCCGGGCTCCTTCTACAGTCGTTTTTCCTCGCCCCGCGTCTGGCCCGCTACCGCCAGCGCCGCCCGCTCGTCGCCCCATGAAGGCGGAACTCCGGCGTCGCCTCGGCTTCACGCTTTCCGGCCTTTGCGCCGCAGGTGCGGCTGTTCACGCACTCCGCGGGAATCCGGCCCGTGCCCATCGCTGGGGCATGCTAGCCACCGCAACTTTACTTGGCCCGACCCTCATTCCGAACTGTCCTTGGAATGGACCCGTCCTCCGGCATTTGCGCACCGGCGAGCGTGAAGTCTGGCTGACCATCGATGACGGACCCGATCCGCAAGACACCCCGGAAATTCTCGACGTGCTCGCCCGGCACGGCGCCCACGCCAGCTTTTTCGCCATCGGCCACAAAGTGTGGCGCTACCCCGCAGCGGCCCGCGCGGTGGCCGCGGCCGGTCACGAACTGCACAACCACACATGGTCGCATCCCGCCGGTTTATTCTGGGCCGCCTCGCCTTCTTGCGCCCGCCACGAGATCAGCGCCGCAAGCAACGCCATCCGCCAAGTCACCGCGCACGATCCGCGCTTTTTCCGCGCCCCGGCCGGATTGGCCAATCCATTCGTCCATGCCGCGGCGGCGAAAGCCGGCCTCCGCGTTGTTGGATGGTCCACACGTGGCTTCGATGGCGTGCCGCACGAACCGGATGTCGTGGTGGACCGCATTGTCCGACGCCTCCATGCCGGAGCGATCATCCTTCTCCATGAGGGTCCCGTTTCCGGACTCCGGCCCGGCACCCGCGCCCGCACCCTTGAACGCCTGCTTGGCAAATTATCCGCCCTCGGCTACAGCACCGCCCGTCCGCCCGCCTGACCAGCACGGCCTTTACTTGACCGCTGAAATTCCTAAATTGGGAATCTCGCGATGGCTGAAGTAACGATTGATCTTCTCAAAGAACTGCTGGTGGAAAACTGCATGGTTAAAGTCGACCCGGAGACCATCCAAGCGGACACTCCGCTTTTCGGGCCGGAAAGCATCGGGCTCGACTCGCTCGACGCCCTGCAAATGGCCATCGCGGTGGAAAAACAATACGGGCTCGCCATCGGCGACCCCGCAACAGCCCGCGACGCCCTGCAGAGCCTCGGCGTCCTCCACGGCTGGATCACCCAGCGGCTCGCCGCCCAGGCCTCATGACTCCGCACCTTCAGTCCTGCGATGTCGCCATCATCGGCGGTGGCCCGGCCGGCAGTGCCGCCGGCACCCGACTCGCGCGCGCGGGGCTCCGCGTCACCATTCTCGAGAAGGAAAAATTTCCCCGCTTCTGCGTGGGCGAATCCCTCCTGCCGCACGGCAACGACCTCCTCAAGGAAATCGGTGTCTGGGACAAACTCGAGCAAGCCGGCTTTCTCCGCAAATACGGCGCAGAATTCAGCACGCCCGACGGCGAACGGCAAAACCGCCTCTGGTTCGGCGAGAACCTCGCCCCGCAGCACGAATACACCTACCAAGTGGAACGCGCCCCTTTCGACCAACTCCTTCTCGATCACGCGCGTGAAAACGGTTGCACCGTGCATGAGGAAACGCGCGTCACGGCGCTGCACGATGCGCCCGGCGCACCGATCACTCTCCACGCCGAAGGACCGTCGGGACGGACCGAGCTGACCGCCCGCTGGGTTGTTGATGCAAGCGGGCGCTGTGCCTTCGCCGGTTCCCGGGCAGGACTGCGCCGTCGCGGCACGCAAAAAGTCCGCCGCGTCGCCATCTACGCACATTTTGAAGGCGCCACCCGCCACGAAGGCAAAGCCGAAGGCCATATCACCATCATCCGCACCGCCGGCGGATGGTTCTGGCTCATTCCTCTGGCCGGCAACCGGATGTCCGTCGGCCTCGTTCTCCCCCACGGAGAAGTCAAAGGGGAAGGCGATTATAATGACCTCTTCGCCGCCGCCGTGGCCGCCGCACCCGCTGTCGCCCAACGTCTGGACTCCGCCCGACGCCTCACTCCGCTGCGCGCCACCGGCGACTACAGCTGGAAGTTTTCTTCCTTTGCCACGCGGCGCGTCTTGCTCACCGGTGACGCCGCCGGTTTCGTTGATCCCATCTTTTCCTCCGGAGTCATGCTCGCCCTGCAATCCGGTCTCCGCGCGGCCGACCTCCTGGTCAAAGCCGACCGTTGTGGGCGCTCCCTGCGGCTCTGGGAGCGGTGGGCTTATACCCGGAGTGTCACCGGATGGATGAACCGCTATGCCCGGCTCATCCGCTCCTTCTACGACCGGGCGGGTTTCGAAGTTTTCATGAGCCCGCAACCCGTCCTGCAACTGCCCCGCAGCGTGGCCCGCCTCGTAGGCGGGCAGACCGATCCCGGCCTGGCCGACCGTCTCCGCCTCCGTCTCTTCGACACCGTCTGCCGCCTGCAACGCCGCCTCAACATCGCCCCGCCTATCCCTTCCTTGCGCTGACCGGGCCTTCGGCGCCGCCACTCACGCCAGTTTCCAAGTCCAGTCTCCCGTCTCCCGACCCGCTCCATGGCTCTCCTCCGCTCCCTGCCGGGCACGCTTTTTCTCGTTGCCGTGGCCGGAGCCGGCCTCTGGGCCGCCCTCACCATCCGCTTCGAAACGGAACTGCTCCCTGCCCTTCCCCCGGAACTGCCGAGCGTGCGCGGCCTCGCGGCCTTCACCCGTTTGGCCGCCGGCGAAAACGAGGTCTTTGCCGTAGCCGACCCTCGTCTGCCGCTGGAGGAGCGCACCCGCTTGCTGGCCGCTACCCGTGCCGTCTTGACCGCCCTGCCCTCCGTCGCCTCGATCACCACCCCGGCGGAACAATTCGAAACCCAGTCCGGCACCCTCGCCGCTTGGCTTCTGCTCCAAGCGGACTCATCCGTCCTCGACGGCGTCAACGCCTCGCTGGCGCCCGCCGCGGTGGCACAAAGTCTGCAGAGCCTCCCTGCACAACTGGCCGGAGCCATCGATCCCTTCGCCATCGTCAGCTTGCAACTCGATCCGCTCGGTCTCCTGCCCGCGACAATCGAGCCGCCTGACCAGCCCACTCCCGATTTTCTTGTCGTAACGCCGTCGTCGCCACTCCCGGACAGTGCCGCCGATGACACCTTCATCACCGCCTTGCGTGGCGCCATCCCGGCTGACTCCTCCGGCAAAGTTTTGCTCACCGGACGCCCGGTTTTCAACGCCGACATCTCCCGCCAAATGCGGGGCGACATCATCCTCATGGTGGTCGCCGCGGTCTTCCTGCTGGCTGTCGCCTTCTGGATTTTCTACCGCACGCTGCGTCCGCTCGGATGGATCATGTTCCTCCAATTGTTCGCCCTGCTGGCCGGACTCGTCGCGGCCCGTGTCTTTTTTGGCAGCCTCAATGTCATCAGCATCGGATTTGCCTCCATCCTCCTCGGCGTCGGCATGGACTACAGCATCCTGGTTTACCACCACTTCGGCTCGCCGCATCGCGATGATCAGTCCGTCTGGCGCACCTTGCGCCGCGCCATTTGGTTCAGCGCGCTCATCACGGCCGCCGCATTCTACTTTCTCGCCCTCACCTCGTTCCCCGCTCTGCGGCAACTCGGCGTCCTCGTCGGCACCGGGCTCCTCGCTTCAGCCCTCCTCGCGACATGGCAGCTTCAGATCATCCTTTCCGCCCACCCCCCGCACGCCCCACCGATTCTCTTCCGCGCCAGCCGCAGCGCCGCCGGATTCGTCGAGCGCCACCGCGGCCTGCTCGCCGGCGGGGCGGTCTTTCTCGCGCTGACCATCCTTTGGCTGCAACCTTGGTCGTCCTCCTCCGGATTTTACCAACCCGGACTCGACCGCCTCCGCCCCGTCGGCAGCGATGCTTACACCGCCCAAGAGTGGCTGCAGGAACTTGATCCCGCCGCCAACGATGCGGTCTACGTGCTGCGGGGGAAAAACCATGACGTCATCCGCGGCGCCGCGACGTCCACGGCGGCGCGATTCCCGGACGCCGATCCCGCTGCCCTTCTCGCCCGCATCCCCTCGGAATCACAACGTGCGGCGAACCTGCAGGCCTGGAACCCGGAAACCACAGCACGTCTGGCCGAAGCCTTCCAGCTTGCCGGTCTCGGTCCCGAATGGTCCGGCCCCACGCTGCAATTCACCGCCGCGCTCGACGCCGCCGCGCGCGGGGACGACCGCGCCTTTGCCGCTCTCCATCCCCTACTCCGCACCACTGCCGGAAAGGATGCCGACGGGGCCTACGCCGTTATTCGCATCCCCGCCGCGGCCACCACCCCGGTGCCGGAAGATGGTTGGAACATCGCTGACGCTGAAATCCTGCCGGTCAGCTGGGTCTCGCTCACGCAGGAAATCACCGCCCTCGCGCAGCACGACTTTTACCGGCTGAGCATCGCCATGCTTGCGGCCATCGTTCTGCTCTGCGCCTTGGCCCAGCGATCCCTCCGCATGGTCGCGCTCAACCTGCTCGCCATCGTTCTCTCCGCCACCCTCTTTCTCTGGTTGCTGCGGCTGACCGGCACTTCCCTCAGTCCACTCTCTCTCATCAGCCTGCCCCTGCTGGTCGGACTCGTCGTGGACTACAGCCTGCACGTCCTCATGGCGCTGAAAAACCAGCGCGGCGACCTGGTCAAAACCTACGATCATCTCGCTGCCCCTATCCTGCTCACCGGCATCAGCGCCTGCATCGGCTTCGGTGCGCCCACCCTGACCGGACAGCCTGCCTTGCAAAATTTCGGTCTGGTCATGGACTTCGGCATCATGGCAGCAGTTGTCGCCTGTCTGGTTTTGTTGCCGGCCTTCTTCCCACGCAGCACCAACCACGATTATCGCGATCACGGATTCTACCGGTTTTTCTACCGCAAACGCGGATTCGAATGGATTCTTCTCGGTTGGAGATTTCTCGGACGCCGTGGCGCGTGGCTCATTTCGCGGACGCTCGGACTTTTTTACGCCTTGACCCATCCCGCCACTGTGCGCGCCGTACGCGACAATCTTGCCATGCTCGATCCGGCCCAGGCCGGCTTTGCCTCCGCCTGCCGCCTCTTCATGAATCAATCGGAAAATTTTTCCACCTACGGCCGCCTCTCCACGCGCCCAACCTCGGAGGTGGTCGACATGCTCGGTTTCCGACAGGGCTTCGAGCACCTGCAACGGGCCCGTGATGGCGGCAGAGGCTGTCTGCTCGTCACCGGGCATCTTGGTTTTTTCGAACTGGGCGGACTCGTCATGGCCCAACTCGGCTTTCCCATGACCGCCCTCACCCTGCCGGAACCTTCGACCGCGTTGACCGAATGGCGCGCCGACTTCCGCGCACGCTGGGGCGTCGAAACCATCGTGGTCGGCAATCATTCGTTCTCCGTCCTCGACATCGTGCGCTCATTGCAAAACGGCGCCTTTGTCGCCTCGCTGGCCGACCGTCCCTACGATGGCAACAGCGTGGCCGTTGACCTGCCGCACGGACGCATCCGCTTCTCCACCGGCCCCGTCTTGCTCGCCCTGCTCGCCGGCTGCCCGATTGTTCCCGTCGGCATCACCCGCCAACCCGACGGTCTTTACCACATTGAAGCGCGTGCTTACATCGAGCCGCATTGGCAACCTCAAGGCCGCACCGCCACCCTCGAGCTCTACACGCGCGAGGTGGCCGCCGCCCTCGTTCCTCTCTTTGCCGCCTACCCCGAGCAGTGGTATCACTTCACTTCCTTGCGCTGCGAATAACATGAACCCCCCCGGCATCTTTCTTCTTCTTGCCGCATTAAGCGCAACCGGTCTGGCCCGCGACATTGCATCGTCCGACGCAGTCGTTTTGGAAAAACGCTTTTTCGCCGCCCAGCAAAAAACCCGCACCCTCGAGGCCGCCTTCACACAGACCATCTCGGCCCCCGGTCTCGCAAGTCCCACCATCAGCCGCGGACAGCTTTCTTACCGTGGACCTGACGACCTTCGCATTTCCTATCAGGTCCCACCCGGTGAATTGATGCAACTCGACGCCGGAACCTTCACCACCATCCGCACGGGCCGCGCTCCCCTTGCTCGCCCGGCCGGTCATCCTTCCGCCCGGGCGCTCGGCGCCCTGCGCGACATCCTGCGCGGGACTCGCCCGCCGGGGGACATGCAAGTGTCCGTCACGCGTCAGGCCGGCAACTACCTTGTCGTCCTTGTTCCCTCCACCCCCGGCAACTTCCAACCAGAACGGATCGAGAACACGATCGATGCGGACACCATGCAACTCCGCTCCATGAGTCTGACCTTGCCGCGCGGCACCGTCATGCGGTTCGATTTTTCCGCGGTGCGACGCAACCATGTTTTGCCCGCCGCCACTTTCCGTCTTCCATGAACACACCCCTCACCCCGCACGGACCTGGCTTCCGGTTCATCGACCGCTTCGAGAAACATGATGTCACCAGTGGCACGGGCTGGAAAACCCTCGACCCCGACTTGCCGTTTTTCGCCGACCATTTTCCCGGACGCCCCCTCATGCCTGCCGTGCTCCTTGTCGAGTGCGCCGCCCAAGCCGCCGGCGTTCTCTGGATGCAGGATTCCGCGCAACCCGACACGCCGCTTTTCCTCGCCGGCATCGACCAATTCCGTGTCCTCGGGCCCGTCGCACCCGGGGAAACCCTCGAATCACACATCACCTTGGTCAAGGAACTCGGCGCTCTCGCCCAATTCGAAGCCGAGTCCCGCGTGGCCGATCGCCCGGTGGCCCGCGGACGATTCATGATGAGTCGGCAACTGACCGGCGCGTGAGCAAGAGAAAATGCCTCCTCATCGCCCCTGCGGTGCGTTGAAATAAAGAAGTGTCCGCCACTCCGACTCCCCAAATCGCGATCACCGGCCTCGGCTGCGTCACCGCCTTGGGTGCGGATGCGACCTCGACCTGGGAAGCACTCCACGCCGGTCGTTCGGCACGTGGCCCCCTGACCGCCATCGTCGTCGACGGTTGCCGCGTCACCGAGGGGGCAGAAGCAAGCCTCCCTTCTTGGCCCTCGTGGCCGGAAAAACGCCTACGACGCCTCAGCCGCTCGACCCGGCTCGCCCTGCCGGCCGTCCGTCAGGCCCTAAGCGAAGCCCGCTTGCTCGATGCGAATGACCGCTGCCTGCTGCCCCGACTCGAAATGTCGGTCAGCACCACGGCCTGCGGCATGGAAAAGGGCGAAGAATTCCTCCGCGCACTCTGGAGCAAGACTCGCACCGGCCAATCCGCGCGCGTCGCCCAATACCAGTCCCAAGCGCAGACCGGCGCGATTCATGATCTCTTCGGTTTCGACGGACCGGTTATGACAGTAGCCAATGCCTGCGCCGGTGGCGGCAATGCCATCGGCCACGCCGCGGACCTTATCCGCAGCGGGATGACGGATATCGTCCTGACCGGCGGCTACGAGGCGCTGAGCGAACTTGTCTTTACCGGTTTTGACGGACTCCAGTCTCTTGCACCAGAGGCCTGCCGTCCCTTTGACCGCGGACGCCGCGGACTCCTGCTCGGCGAAGGCGCCGCCTTTCTTGTCCTGGAAAATGCCGACCGTGCGCGTGCGCGCGGCGCGAACATCCTTGGGTATCTCGCTGGCTACGGCCAAACCACAGACACCCACCACCTGACCCAACCTGCCCCCGACGGCGCTCCGCTCGAACGCGCCATGCGGCGAGCACTCGAACAAGGCCGGATTAGCGCGTCTGACGTCGGCTACGTCAACGCCCATGGCACCGGGACGCCCTTCAACGACGGGGCCGAAGCCCAGGCTTTCCACCGCGTCTTCGGTGCCGGCCAAACCAAACTCAGTTCGACCAAAGCCGCTCTCGGCCACACCCTCGGCGCGGCCGGTGCCATCGAGGCGGTCCTTTGTCTGCTTGCCTTGAAAAGCGGACAACTCCCGCCGCAGATCAATCTTCTCGATCCCGAACCCCTCGTTGCCAAGGCCCTCGTCGGGCACGGCGAAAAAGCCGACCTCTCCGCCGCGATGAGCGTGAACCTCGGGTTCGGCGGATCCAACGCCGCAGTCCTTTTCACCCGCGCATGAACCTTTCCCTCCTCTCCTCGGGCGGCGTTACGTCCGCTGGTCTCGGACCCGATGCGATCACCGCGCCCTGGCCGGTCACCGCCACGCACTCCCATGGCGGAGTCCCCGTGCAAGCCGGCCTGATCGAACAAAAAGATCCCTCACTCCTCCGCTGGCAAAAGGAACCCCGCCTCCGCCGCGCCAGCCCGATCACCTACTTCATGATTGAGGCCGTCGAGCAGGCCCTCCAAGGCGCCCCGCACCTGGACCGCGGTCGCACTGGGGTCGTTGCCTCTTTTTTCCTCGGTTGCCTCGTCTACAGCGTTCGTTTCTACCGCCAGATCACCGAGGAAGGACGCCGCTTTGCCAGTCCTGTCCTCTTTCCCGAAACGGTTTTCAACAGCCCTCTCAGCCATGTGGTCGCCACGCTCGGCCTCGGCGGGCCGGTCTATTCGCAGATCGGGGACAAAACCTGCTGGGCCTCCGCCCTCCGCACCGCGCAGTGTTGGCTCGCCAATGGCGACTGCGATCACGTGATCGTCCTCGCCGCCGAGGAGTTCGATCCGCACGAAGTCGACGCCTTGCACTCCGGAGGTCTCCTGCGCGGCGGCCTGCAACCGTGTGAGGGCGCCATCGCTTTGTTGCTAGGTCCCTCCGCGAATGGCCCCGCGATTGGGGCCATCGCCGATGGCTATGACTTTCGCACCCGACGAGAAGGGTTGGAAGCCGCCGAACGTTGCCTCGCCGAATTCGCGCCGCACACCCCCCTGCTCGATACCGCTACCGCATGGACCCGCACCTCCGCAGCCACAATCGGCCGCTCCATCATCGGACCAAAAGCCGTGCCTACCGAAGGCTTCACCCTCTCGGCGGCCGCCGACACCATGCGTGCGCTCGACATCGTGGCCTCCGGGCAATCCCCCGAAGTCATCGTCCCCGTCTGGGGCCTGACCCGCCACGTCGCGGCCTACCGCGTCACCGCGTAATCCAAGACCTCGGGCCCCGCAACAGCGGCGGGTTCTTCAACCACATCTTGCTTCCTTCGTCCCCACGAACGCCATCCCTCAGTCAGCTCCAGCCACGCCCAACCGGCCAACCCGCCCGCAATAACTTTGAGCAGATAAGGCACGCGGAAATTGAACCCCGGGAAAAGATCCCGCTGCCGCGCGTTGCTCCGCCCGAAGGTGCCGTTCCTCCGGCGCTCCCGCGCCATGGCAGCAAAGCGCCGGTTGTAGCCTCGCATCAAGGCAAAGAAAGGACCCGCCTCCCGCGCCGCATAGGGCGGCTCGGCGAACCCCACTACTCCATCGGAAAACACCGGACGCGCGACAAACAGATAGTAAAGGCCGATATCCAGCCGGAAAGCCAAACGCATAATGTCGTAGTCGCCCAAGTAGTCGTATTTGCCCTCGTAAAGTGCCTCGAACATGCGGCGGTAGCTCGTCGTAAAATCCCCGTTGTGCTTGGCCAGCAACGGAGCAAGGTCCTCGCCGGCCCGCCAAGCCCGGATCAAACGGACCGCACCGATCGCGGTGAAAGCGATCCAATCCATGCCCGGACTGTAAAGCGGATCGAGAAAGGCCGACGCGTCGCCAGTCAGGACAAACCCGTCCCCCGCCTGCAGGCGCGAGCAATAGGGCAGATTGCGTCGGAAATGGACGTCACCGCCGACAAACTCCGCACCTGCCATCATCTCCCGGGCCGCAGGGTGCCGCCCGAGAAAATCACGCAACTTTTCCCCGACCGGCATCTTGTCATCCGGCCAATCGGCGCAACGCTGGTCCAAGACCACCCCGATACTCGTGTCGCCGCCCTTCAACGCGATCCACCAAGCCCACCATCCGTCACCCGCGATGTGGTTTGTCGCGGTGCCGCGGATACCGACATACGAATCTTGCCAACCCTCGTGCCGGCCGGTCAACTCCGCCGCATCCCAGTCCCCGGCCCCGCGCCAACGTGACCAGGCGGAAAGCGTGCGATGACGCGTGTTGGGCTCGAGCCAATCATTGGCCCTGGCCAGCATGGCCTTGATCCCCGAGGCATCCACCACCCAACGGGCCCGGACCGTCCGCGCACCGGCCCCTGTCTTCACCTCGAGGGTCTGATAACCGCCGGAAGTCAAGGCAACGGACGCCACCGTAGCCGGACGCCAAATCTCCGCACCCGCTTCTTCCGCCCGCCGGAGCACTTCTTCGTCCACCACCGAGCGGTCGACGAGGAACGATGGAACGGTGGACAAATACCGCCCACCGATTTCCGAACAGTCACCGAGATCCTGCGTCTCGCGGTTGGCGAACCAAAAGCGCAGACCGTTCTTAGTCAGCTGCGTCTGCGTGAGAAACTGCGTCAGCCCGAGCAGGCGGCACAAAAAATAGGCACTCACTTCGACCGTTGCCTCACCGACGCGACGCTTGAAAGCCTCGTTCTTCTCGATCACCACAATCCGTAGCGCGGGATCCTCGCGCCTGAGCAGAAGCGCCGCCGCCGCGCCACTCAGCGCACCGCCGATCACCGCGACGTCACACTCTGTGATCGCCTCTGCCGCTGTGTCTTTCATGCCTTGAGGAGAATATGTGTCTCGACGTGAAGCACGCAATCGTGCAATTCCCCGCCCTCCACATGCGCAAACACTGGCTCCTCATCCTCCAAGTCGCGCTGTCGGTTTTCCTACTCTGGAGGATCTTCGGCCACCCGGCCCTGCGCCAGGAAGCGTCACGGATACTCGGGGAGGCGGATCTCGTCTGGCTGCTGGGCGGGCTCTTCACCGCCTTGCTCACCGAGTTTCTCTGTGCCGTGCGGTGGTGGCTCATGCTCCGGATCTTCGGCGTGCCCGTCGGTTTCGCCAGAACCTGCGCCTTCGCCGGAGCCGGACTTTTCTTTTCCCTCGGACTCCCCGGCTCCGGCGGGGGCGATGCCTTCCGCATTCTCTATGTCATGCGTCTTCATCCGACGCGCAAACTCCGGGCCGCTCTCTCGGTGCTGGCCGACCGCCTGTGCGGACTTTTCGCCTTGCTGCTCACCATGGTCTTTCCCGTCTTGCGCCATGCGCAATTCGCGGCGCATCCCGAATCCTACGCCATCCTTGCCGCCGCCGGCACCGTGCTGGTCATCGCCGCCTTGCTTGTTCTCCTCTGGTGGATGACCACCTGGCCCAGTCTGCACCAAAAGTGGATTCACCTCGCCCCGGCCAAAATTCGTCCCCAAGCCGTACGACTCGGGCACATCTTCGCGGGGATGGGAAGTCACCCTCGGCCGGTTTTCACCGCGATCGCGCTTTCCTTCGCCGCCCTCTTGACCCACTTCACGACCTATTGGTTCAGCGTCCGCGCCTTCGGCCTGCCGCTTTCGCTCGGCGATATCTTTGCCATCATGCCGCTGGTCGACACCCTAACCATGCTGCCCGTGACCCTTTACGGCATCGGACTGAGGGAAACGCTCTTCGAATATCTGCTGGGCGGACTCTTCGGCATCGCCCCGGGCTCCGCCACGCTGGCCTCCCTTGGAGGATTCTCGCTTCAAGCCGCCGTCGCCCTCCTCGGGGGTCTCCTTATTCCCTTCACCGCCCCGCGGAAAACAACTTCTTAAACGCGCCGGACTTTGCCGCTCGCCGTGCGCGGCAACTCGCGCACCATCTGGTAGCGGACGGGAATTTTATAACCGGCCAACCGCGCGCGGCAATGAGCCGACAACTCGCCATCGGTCGGTGGAGAGCTCCCGTCGACCGGCAGAATTTCCGCCACCGGCAACATGCCCCACCGCGCATGCTCCTCGCCACGAACCCGCGCATCAACCACCCCCTCATGGCAGCGCAACACTTCTTCGATCTCTTCGGGGAAGCACTTGCTCCCGCCGACATTGATCACGGACTTCAGCCGGCCGACCAACCGGATACTCCCGTCCGCCTCCCACCGCGCCAGATCCCCCGTGTGAAACCACCCGTCGGCCATGACCTCCTGCCGCGGACACCATGGCGACAAATAGGCGTCAAACATACCCGGTCCGCGCAGACACAATCCACCTTCCGTGCCGCTCCCTTCCAGCCGCAGTTCGAAATCGTCCGGTCGGCCGACCACCATGGGGTCTTCACCCGTCGTGCTCAACAACGGCAAACCCGCTTCAATGATGCCGAAGCCCTGCGACAAGCGGACACCGTAGCGACGGACAAAAGCTCCGGCCGTTTCTGGCGCCAACGGCGCGGCGGTCGAAACCGCCAGACGCAACCCGGGCCAATCCCGCTCGGACGCCTCGGCCGCGAGCAACGCCGCTTGGAACGGTGATCCATAAAAGACCGTCGCCCCGTATTGGCAGGCGGCCGTCAGCAAATCACCGGCCAAGGATCCCTCCGGCAGCACCACGGTCGCGCCCTCGCGCAAATAAAGCAAAATCGACACCGCGAAATGATGCGCCATCGGCAAGGTCCAGAGCACACGATCGGTTCCGCCGATCCCCAAGCGCCGGTTCGCGGAATCCAAACGCTCGCGCAATGTCCCGTGCGATAGCACCACCCCCTTGCTCGCCCCGGTTGTTCCGGAGCTGAAACGAATAAAAGCGGGACAAACGCTCTCGAAATCCTCCACCGGAAAACATGGCTCTTCCACCGCCAGGCGTTCCCACCGCAGACCACCGCCGATCTCATGGCGCTCCGACCCGTCGGCCGCCCGCTCCTCACCTCCCTGCGACAGCACGCCGTGCAACGCCGTCGTTCGGGCCAACATCGAGCGCTCGTCCTCCGGCAATTCTCCGGCCACCGGCACCGCGCAACCTCCAGCCCTCATCACCGCCAACATGAGCACCGTGTGCTGCACTCCATCCGGACAACGCACCCCGATCCGCGCCACACCCTCGGCGGGAAACCCGGGCAGCCGCGCGATCACCGTTGCCCACCTCTCCACATCGGCGACCAAGTGGTCGAAGGATATTTCGCCGTCACGCCCGACAAAGGCCGCCCGCTCTGGCGCCTCCGCCGCCCGGGCGAAAATAGCCTCCACAATGCTGTCCGATAACGCTTTCACCGACCGCACAGACTGAACCGTCCGCGCCCCTGCTTCAATCCGCGACTACTGGGTCCCCAGCAAGTCGGCCCGCATTGCGGACAACATCAAGGCCTGCTCGTCCGCGGACAAAACACCGTCCCGCCAGCAGAGCGAGGCCGTCAACCGCCCCTCCCGCTCGCTGAAAAACAGACCTGTCCCCGGCGGTTGCGGCACCGAAGGCACATGCCAACCGTCCACGATCGCGCCGCCGCAAAACTCCCGCAGCCCCGGAAGAAATTCCCCGGTGTGGGCATGATAAAACGAAGCCAGCTGCCCGGAAGCCTCGCGCCGCAAAAATCGGCGGTAAAGCGGCGCCGGCAAGCGACGCATCCAGTCGATCATCACGAGAAACGCTCCATCGAACTTGTCACGCGTCATCGCTGCGAATTGTCCGTGCAACGCCCGCGCGGCGTCTTCCACCGAGGCCGGATCCGGCAGCGGCCGCGCGAAAAACAACTGCGACACCTGATTTTGAAAGATCGGCCCGCGCGCTCCCCTCTTCCGTCCCTGCACCGAAATCGTGCACTCCAGCGAACCACTCTCTTGTCCCCGCGCCCGGAACACGGCGGCGTGCGCCCGCATCGTGACCGCGAGAAACCACGGCAAGGCGAAGATCCCGCCCGTCACCGGATCGGCCCGCCGTTTCATGGTCGCCGTTTCCTCCCGCGAGAATCGCACCGCTTTGAAAAAAGCCCGGCCCGCGCGCGCCGGCGCCCCGCCCAAAGAAACAACCCGCCCGGACCGCAAAGACCAATACCGCTCGAGAAAAGGCCGCACCGCGCGAAATTCTTGCCACCATGACCGGTGGCGCGCAAAGGGCAGCGCATGGGAATTCACCTCCGGCTTGGCCGGCACCTCTTCACCCAACCGCGCCACCTCCGCCAGAGCCAATTCCACCCCGCGCGCATCGAGCAGCAAATGACTCCAACTCATCAGCACGACGAAACCTTCGCTCGCCGAGCACACGTCGAAGCGCAGTCGGCCCGGCCACTGGCCTTGCAAACGCTCTTCGGCCAACCCGCGCCAGTCTTCGCCGACGGGATGAACTTCGACCGCCACCTCGGCCATCTGGTCGCCACGCCACACGGGCACCGCCCCCGGCAGTCCGCGTTGCAACTTGGAGCCAAGGACAGGCTGACTCTCGGAAAACCTCGCCGCGGCCTCCCTCAAACGCTCCACCTCGAACCCGGGTCCGACCTCCAACACGGTCACCCCGACATGACGCCCCTGCCCTGACCGCTCCATCAGATCCTCGAGCGCCAGCAGGTAGCAGTCGCACCCGCCCAAGGGCGCGCGCAGCTTGGCGCGGGACGGACTCGGAGTCATGCCGGCGCGGCGCAGCGCCGCACCATGGCAGCCAGACTGGAAGCCGTAGAAAAATGATCCCGGGTCACGGCGGATTCCGGCACCCTCACGCCGAAGCGCTCCTCAATCGAAATCATCAATTGCATAATACCCATCGAATCGAGACCCGCCGCGAACAAATCGGTCTCCACCGTCAGCGGCGCGCCGCCCTCGAATAACTTCTCGCGCACCAAGCCCAGCAGAGCCTCCTCAAGATTCGCGGGTAATCCGTGCATGGTTTTCTGGCTCGCCGATCAAGCAAAAGGCCCGCG
>CAMBSX010000021.1 GCA_945870655.1 Chthoniobacter flavus
GCAAGGCTTATCGTGCCCTCCATGCCGGTCGGCACGAACCGCAAATTGGAAGGCGGAGCGGGCGCGACGAGCGGACGCGTCAACCTGTAAAATTTGTGATCTTCTTCCATGGGCACGTGGCCCGAGGTCGTCCCTCCGGCGCCGACCACTGTCGCGACCGGCGACCAGTCAGGCGAGGTCAGGGAGTCCGCTTCTTCGATTTGGTAAGACAAGCCCTCGACGGAGGGCCAGGACAGGCGCATGACCGGCCTTGCCGCGGAGCCGATAATGCGCGTTTCGTCCGGCGTCCCGGGAACCAAAGTCGGCGAAGAAAATTCCACATCGTCGAGGATCACCTCCCCGCCGGTATCGTCACCGCCGGTGGCAAAATACCAATCGATGAGCGCGCTGGCCGCGTTGTCCGGGGCAACCACTGGAGATGCGGTGACCTTGGTCCACGCGTTGTCGCCGCCGGTGAAGTTGACCCAGTCGCCGTAGGTAACGGCGCCGCCGGGCTCCACCCACGAGATGCGGTAGTGCTGCACATAGGACGGACCGAAGCTGACCTGCCTGGCGTGGAAGGAGAGCGTGTAGGGCGTCCGGGGAACAACGTTCGATACGGATTTGGACAACTGCGAGCCGATATACCTCCCCGTGATGGAGCTGCGCAGGGATGAGGCGCCGCTGTGCGGATCAGCCGCGGAAATCGTGTGGCTCGAACCGAGTTGCCAGCCAGTGGCCCCGGATTCAAAACCCGGGTTGGCGTTGGCCAGGATATTGGTCGGGACCCAAGCATCAGCCGAACCCGGCACGGTTTCCATCACGCGATAAATGCGTCCGTCGCGCGCCGTATCGTGAGCGGCTTGGGGCGGAGCATTGGCGGGAAGACGTCCGCCAAGGTCGGCCCAAGGGCCCTGCCCTGGAGGAGCTGACCACTGCACTTGATAACTACGGCCCGGCGTCGACATCCATGAAATCTCGATCTCGGGGGTGAGATCGACCGTCCATGGACTACCCGCTCCCGTGGACAGTGGGATAGCAGCGCAAGCCAGGATCACCGAAAGCCGCCGCATCGAGAAAAAGGATTTTCTCGCTGGGGCCAGTTGGGAGTCGAGTCGGCGATTTCTCGGCATTGTCAGGTCGTGTTCCCCGCTCATTGTCGGAACCGAAAGAAGATAACGCCATGCTGCGCCGCATGGAAAATTTGCTCGGACCTCATGACTTTGTTTTGATTATTGGGGATCTGCGCTCCCCGACTCAAGACGGTTCAGCAACTCCTCCGCGGCCTGGCATTGGCCGGCGCAAAGCAGGTCGGAAACTTGGTCTAGTTCTTGCCTCGTCGCATTACCCGCTCTTCGTAGCCCAAGGAGGCGCGCCGGGAGGCGGAGATCTTCGGCGGTGAAAGTAAAGGCATCGCCCAACTCCTGTCGGCGGGCATCCTGAATGGCTTCCAAAGCCGCGTAGCCATCCTCGTGCGTGGGTTCTATCACCGTGCCTTCGCCGTAGTCATTCCAAGTGACGAGTTGCACGACCGGCCACGGGCCTTCCATCGCGGCCCGAAGCGTTTCGCGCATGGTGCGTCCTTCGCGCCGACCAAGGTTGAGCAAGCTGGTTTCGTAGACGTCCTCGAATCCGGGATAGGCCGACGGGATCGACTGGAGAGGATCCATGGAACGATAATTATGGGTATCGGTGAGGCGCTGCACGATAACCTCCTCACCTGGTTCTCCGTCAAACGGGTCGGTGTGAACCCAGGAAAAGCCCCCATCGGCCCCGGCCCCCTGCCAGAGATGGTGGAGGGCGAAGAAGGCGGGAGGCGGATCGCATGCCTCAATGGCATCGGCCCACGCCTCTTTCTCCTTGAGGTAAATCGGCCCGAAATTGAGGAGCAGAGGACGACCTGCGAACTGGAAATACTGGGGGGCACCGAACCATTCTGCAGCGGCCCACTTGAAATTCTCGGCGAGCTGGGCGGGAACTTCCGACGAAGAAATCTTTTTCCAGTTCACGAGCAACTCGAGCGACCGGTCTTCGTAGCAGGCGGCGAATTTCATGCCGAATTCCCCGCACGCCTCAAACATGGCCTTGGTCGCTTGATGGATAGCCGGGTAATCCGCCGCGGGATAAGTGCCATACCAATCGACAATGACGCCGTTAACGCCAGCGAGTTTCATTTGCAAAAGCTGGCACTCGAGCGTGTCGGGATCCGTCGAGTCATAAAGCCCGATCAACGGATGGAACTGCGACCAGATATCGGGCAAGCCGTTTTCTTTGATGACTTCGGGATCGTGTTCCTTGCGGTGTCCGGTCCAATGCGCACCCCATTGACCCCTCACCGCAGGAGTTTCGTACCATGGCATATAGTGCATGAGCAGAGACTTGGCCTGACCGTCCGACAAAGCAGAGAGAACGGGAGCCGGCTTGGCCGGTCCGATTTCGGCGAGCGATGCGGCTGCCCTTGCCGGGACATCGGTAGTCCCGGACAAAGGTGCGGCAGCCGCCGACGAACCAGCCACTTCAATTTGCTTGGTTGGCGCGGCCGGCTTGCAACCCGCCATGACGAGTAAAGCCAAGGCGGAGACGAGGAGCGTGGAACCGCGGGAACGCACACAACCGGCGGGAACGGCCAGCATGAAAGATTAAGGGATTTTGGCCAGATGGGCCTCGGTCTCGGCTTGGAGGCCGGGATTCAACTCGCCCGCGTTCACGTAGGCCTCTTTGGCGTTGAGTCCGTTCTTTAAGCCATACTGCTCGGTGAGTCCGATATTCAACCAGGCCACGCCCCGGAATCCGCTGGAAACCTCCGGCATGTCCAGAATGCTTCGGTAAGAAGCCAAGGCGGCATCGAACATGCCGGTTCCGCGTTCCGCGTCGCCACGAATCATTGCCAACTCCGGCTTGGCCCATTCGATTCCGGAGAGCTCGCCGGCCCGGCTCATTGAATCAAGGGCGCCAGGGTAGTCTTTTTCGTGAAGTTGACACTTGGCGAGTGCCTGCAACGCAGTGACCTCAGCCACCGACTCGATAGACCCGTTGGTGGAGAGAGCGCTGTCAGCCGCTTCTCTGGCGGTCGGATAGTCCCGCATTTGCACCAAAACCATCGCCTTTTTGCCCAGGGCCAAAGCACGCTGAGTCGGCGTTTGTGCATCGGCCAACGCGGCCTCGTAGTCGGCTACCGCTCCATTTTGGTCGCCGGAAACAAACTTCGCGTCACCTGCTTGGAGCTTTGCAGTGTAAGGGTCGGCCGACTGGCCAAGGGCGGAGACCAGTAACGCCATCAAGCTGACAACGAACATCAAAGGATGCAACAAATTTGCAAACGAACGGGAGGATTCAGAAATCATGGCACGACAAGCAAAGCATCGAATCCATTTTCGACAAAAGGAAACACAACTTGACGTAAAGTTGCGTTGGAGTGGCATTAATGGCGCGCTAATCCTTATTGCCAAGTGCTGATGACACTCGCCGCTGAAGCCATGCCTCGACCGACGCGGTCGGAGGGCGGAAATACCTCGATAAGCGCGCGCGGAAAGAGCTTTGCCGCCACGACCGTTTTTATGCTTTGTACGACGGCCGCGTGGGCCGGGATGGAAGCTTACGTCAACCCTCTGGATGGTTCCGTGCCCGCCGTCCGCGAGACCCGTCTGGACGGTGACGAAGCGAGGAAACTTGCTTTCCCCAGCGCGCGGGGGCACGGACGCTTTGCCGACCCCGACATCGGACCCGAGCAAGCCTTTCAGGTATTTAAGGTGACCCACACCGGTGACAGCGGACCTGGATCTTACCGGGAGGCGATTATGTCCACGGCCGGTCCAAGGGTCGTGATCTTCACGATCAGCGGAACCATCGATTTGACCGAAGACGTGCTCATGCGCGAAGCCCAGAGCAACGTCTACATCGCGGGACAAACCAGCCCCGGGGGCGTGCAGTTCAAATGCAGCGGCAACAACAAAAAAGCTCCCCTCCGCGCCGTGCGCACGACAGACATTGTCGCTCGTTTCCTGAAGCTGCGACCCGGTTTGGATCATGCGGTCAGTTCCGATGTCGATTCGCTGTCCATGGGGAGCGTCCGCAACTGCATCTTCGATCACCTTAGTCTGCAGTGGTCGACTGATGAAGCCGCCCACATCACATCCGGGAATGGCGGGGTAACACTTCAGTGGTCCCTGCAGTCGGAGCCCTTAAGATGCGGATCGTGCCGCGGGGACAACCATTCGCAACACGACTATGGAGTATTCGCCGATGTCAACCAGCACCTGACCTTGTACAAAAACCTGTTTATGGGCGGACGGTGGCGCAACCCGAACGTGCAAGCGACCGAATCCCTCGAGATGATCAACAACGTCGGATACAATTACGGCGAATTCGCCGCGCAGTTTTACGTCAACGCGACGCGCGGCAACCTCATCGCAAACATCGTCGGCAACTGGTATTGCAAAGGACCACGCACCGCGGGCGAGCCCCACATGCTTTTTGCCTCCTACGAAGGGGCATCCAGTTATGGCTTCGAGTTTTACCTGAAAGGCAATGTGGCGCGGCGGGACACCAGCGGTTACTGCAACGTCGACAACTCAGGACCGCTGCTGACCAGTCCGATCTTGTGGCAGTCCGGGACCTTGCTGACCCCGGCAGGAAAAGAAGGTGTTGTCTTTCTCTCTCCGCGCGGGGGAGGGCTCTCGATTCCCAGTGCCGAGATCGTGACGGCAGAGCAGGCATTGAAGGATGTGATTGCCAGTTCGGGAGCAATGCAGGATCTCATTGCCGAGCCCCGCCGAGATCTGGTCGATGCACGTTCAATCAGTCAGCTCCAAAACGCGGCCAATCACGCGCATGCACCTAGCCCCGACCCCTTGAGTGCACTCCCGTCCCCGGGCTACCCTGATTTGACTCAGGGCGCCACTTGGACCTGGGCTGGCAACGACACAGACAGCGACGGCATGCTCGACACTTGGGAAAACCTGTATGCCGATCTCAGCCTGACGCCCAATGGCGATCCCGACGGCGACGGTTGGTCGAACATGGAAGAATTCCTGAATTACCTCGCTGGGGAGCACATTCCACGGAGCGGCGCCGGCAATCCGCCCCTCTTTCCCCCGCCCGGTTCCGCCTACCCGCCCCTGCCGCAGCCTGATCCCGACACCGACCACGATGAACTTCCCGATGCGTGGGAACGGCATACCATGGGGACACTCTCCCACGCGCCACAGGATGATCCGGACAACGACGGGGCAAGCAACTTGGACGAGCTGATTGCGGGGACGGATCCGAACAACGGCGCCGATCGCTTTGACCTGGGTATCCGATGGACGAGTGGCTCCGTTGTGGTGGACTTGCCAAGCGTCGAAGCCACCGAATACTGGTTCGGGGGCAAGAGACGGATCTATTCCCTCTACCACGCGGCGGAACTGTCCGGTCCTTGGCAAGCGGTCCCCGGCGGGCTGCACATTCCAGCCTCACCGAGTGGTTTCGCCCACCAGGCGACGGGAGGAGCCGGCTTTTACCGAGGGACGGTTTCCGTGCCATGATTTCCTCGGTCGACGCGACCAACACCTTGGATTAGCCGGACTGCCGCGACCTGTCGCTAGACACCAGAACCCCTTCGCGACGTCGCCTCAAGATCGGGTCATCTCCTTTCGCCGCGCCGGCTGCGCGTGCTTCCACCCTCTCGCCAGGTTCCCTCCACCTCAAGCCGCACCGGATGCTCCGGTAAGCCGCGCTGTCCGCGTTGGATGGCCGCCACGAGCATATCAACTGCCGCGGCGCCGACTTGACGCGAGTTCTGGTCGATGCCGCTCAGTCCCGATTTCGGGGAGTCTTCGCCGTCCAGATCGAGGGAAGCATAACCGACCTCCCGCGGGATGCGGCAGCCTCGCGCTTTGAGCAGAGCCAAGCCCAAACCGTCGACACTCACCACCGCTTCGGGTCGGTGGCGTTCAAACCAGCGGTCGAATGGCGACTGGCGCGGGCCCGGCAAAATCAGCGGAGGCAGCAAATCTCCTTTGCCGTGGCGATTGCGGTGCTCGAGAAAAGATGCGGTCCACTTGCCGTTGACCCGTAAATCGAGGGAATCTTCGACGACAAACCCGATGCGCCGGTAGCCAAGTGCGCACAACTCGTGGAGACAACGCTGCATCGACGTGTATTGGTCATGGATCGAACGGTCGAGGTCAGGAGTTTCAAAGGTCTCGCTAATTTCGACCGCGGCAAAGCGGTCGAGGTCGAAATCGAGATCCCGGGCATCACGTCCCGACAATTTTCCCTGCAGCGGTGCGATGACCACTCCTTCGATGCCGCGATTCCAGATAATGCTGGCCAACCGGTCGCGCGTCATGCCGCGTTCATTGAGCCAAAACTCCTCCAGTCGGTAGCCGTATTCGCGAGCTCTCTCGGTCGCTCCTTCGACATACTTGCGCTCGGTGGCGAGCCGTTTCCAATCCCCGGGAGCCGGGCCGGAGGTGAGCAGAGCAAGACACGAACTGATCTCAAGCGAAGCCCGACTGCGAATGCGGGCCAACAGCTTTGCCACCTCAGGATCAGGACGGTAGCCAAGCTGCCTGGCCAGACGGAGGACCTTGTTCCTTGTCGCATCGGACACGCCGGCCTTCCCGCGCAAGGCAAGCGACACGGCCATCCGGGTCAGGCCAGCTTGGGACGCGATATCGCGCAGTGTGGCGCGGCGGGGAGACGAAACGTCCATCCCTCCGACCTAAGTGAAAACTTTACCTAAAGTCAATTCTTTTACTCTGGAAAACGGCATCCCTGGGGCTCTGCCTCAGCGCAATTTCCAAGGTCCGGATTGCCTTTTGGTGTATAGTGTGTTCAATGATTGGCATGATTCCTCCCCTCCTCCGCAGTCTCGCCACCTCCCTGCTCGTCTTCTTGTTTGCCGCTTCGGCCCAAACCAAAGTTTTGATCGATTTCGGCAACGACACCACTTACCGCGGCGTGACCACGCCGGGAAACTGGAACTGCGTTGCTTACGGTTATGTCCCTGCTCTAGTCGACATGACCGGCACGCCGACCACCATGGCTTGGGCGCCGGACGCCTTGGGAGGCGTGGATAGCTTCAATAGTATCGCCGGACCAACCAGCAACCCGGTCACGAGTGACGAAATCGCCGCGGCCGATGCGGCCATCGACAAACCTTCCCTCGGCGATCTCGGTGCCGCCCAAGCAGCCATCGACTATTACGTGTCGAACAACGGGGTCACAACTTCAGGGCGCTTCCAACTGCAAGGCTTGCAACCGGGGGTGGCCTACCGCCTCACCTTTTACGGCACCAAGCAGTATGTCGCTGCGGGCAATGAGGAGACGCGCTATGAGGTATTTGGTCAGGGTGATTACACCGAGGTCTTAGGTTCTGGCATCCTGGCTACCGGCACCGTGGACGGAACGGGCAATCCGAGCGCAACCGTCTCCATTGAGGTTACACCCGCACAATCCACCGTTTACGTGCAATGGACAGGCGTCAATGACCCGCTGGCGGGTTACCTCAACTCGATGTCTATCGAGGCGATCCCTTTTACCCCCGTGGTCGGCCCTGCAGTGCTGATCGACTTCGGAAACAACGACAGCTACAGCGGCGTCTCGCAGATCGGCGCGGACTCCAACGGAAATTTCTGGAACAGCGTATGGAATGGCGCGTTCTACGCGAATTTGGTGGACACCACTGGCACCGCGACGGCCATCAACTTCGGCTTCACCACTCCTGGCAACACCGGCAGTTACAACGGACCCGCCGGAGTGACCAGCAATCCCCTGACCTTGGCGGAGATCGATGCGGTGGAGATCGACTCCTATTTGCTCGGACCCCTAGGGGGGGCCAAGCGCGGGGCGATCGATTTCTACGTCGACTCGACTTTCCAGATCCAAGGACTCGACCCGAACAAGACCTACCAACTGGCCTTCTTTGGTTCGCACAAATACAACAGCAACAACGTTACGCGCTACACCACGTACACCGATAACACCTTCACCGTGCCCGTCTCCTCGGTGGATTTGCTGGTCGGGGTCTTCGGGGCCCACAATCAAGGGCAGGTCGCTGTCCTGGACAATGTCAGCCCGCAGCAAAATGGTATCATCTACGTGGGTTTCGCCGGTGCGGACGATGCAGGCAGCGGATACCTGAACACCATGATGGTCGTGGAGATCCCTTCCTCCGGAACGACCTTCGCCCAATGGAGCGGTGGCCAAGATCCTACTCCCGAACTGGTCGGTCTCTATGCCTTCGGTGGGGCGAGCAGTCCTGAGGCCAACGATGGCAGCCCGAGCCGTAGCGTGCTGACCGCCACCGATCTCGAGCTGTCCGTCATCGTACGCACCGACGACCCGACTCTCACCATCACGGGAGAAAACACGACCAACCTTAGCACTGGCCCGTGGTTGCCCGATGGCGTCAGCTACTTGGTGGATCCCGACCAGAGTGGCGTCCCCACCGGCTGCGAACGGCGACTCTATCAAGTCGCCCGGGACACGGATGTCCGGAAATTCTTGAGACTTACCGCCGTCCTGACTCCGCAGATCTGATGCAGTGTTCCCGGCAAATGGTTAAACTACCGTTTGAACGCCCATGGCGTCCGACGGTCTGTGTATAGTGTGTATTTTTTGATCCCCAGCCCCTCCTGCCGGGGCTATTCGCGAAGGCACCGGGTCCAAAGGGCTTGCCTCCGGCTGACCATCAGTTGCGCCCTCCTGCTGCTCGCGGGGCCCGTCCAAGCGCGTACCTATCTCATCGATTTCAATTCCTCCAAGGGGTATCGCGGGGTCGACCCTGCCTCACCGGATTTGAACGGGAACCACTGGAACGCGGTACCCCATCCAGTCACCGGTTCGCCGCAGTTAAACGGCTTGGTCGACGCAGCCGGCGCACCAAGTTCCATCGACCTCGGCTTTAGCACGCCGTTCGGATCGGACAGTTACAACGGTCCGGCCGGGGACACGACCACGGGGCCACCGGATTTTTTGCTCGATCCTGCCACAGTTGCCGCCGCCGACCTTGACACCGCAGCACTCGGCGACCTTGGTGCTGCGACGGCCGCTTTCGACTACATCGCCACAGAATCACACACGCCACCCGGGCAAACTACGCCAGTCCAAGATGCCCGGTTCGCCATTCAGGGACTCGACCCCCAACTCACTTATACTCTCAAGCTCTTTGGTTCCCGCAAATACACCACCGAAGCCGTTACGGTATACGAGGCATTTTCCGACGCGCAGTTTGAATACCTGTCCGCTTCCGCGAGTCTGTCCGTGCGGGACCCGGCGATCGCGGGAAACCACAACCGCGGCACGGTTGCCGTCCTTCGCGATATCCGCCCGAGCGCGGGCGGCGCGATTTATGTCCGCGTGCGCGGCAGCAGCGGAGGCCAAGGCTTTCTCAACGCCCTGCAAATCATCGAAGGCACCCGCCCGGTCGACGCCCGGGGTATCCTCTACGTTACGGTGGAAAATCCAGCCACCGGACGGGTGATCGCCAGCGACCAAACTTCCGGCCTCTTGAGCAGTTCCACATCACGGCAGACCGACTTGCGCTCGCACTGGTATCTGATGACTCGGGCGGACAACACCCTGGTCTGGATGGTGAACCGCGTTACCGGCGAGGCCCTGCGGGCGGATGCGGACACTGGTGCAGTTTCCACCGCCCCGTGGAACCCAGCCGATCCGCGACAAGCATGGCGGGTGACCACGGCTGGGGGTGTCTCGCGATTGAGGATTGAGGGAACGAGCGCCACCCTGACTGCCGGGATGGAGAACCGAAATCCGACTGTGCGCGGGGACGACCCAGCGGACACCCTTCAGGATTGGATTCTCCCCGAGTTGCCGCGCGGAGGCCTCTTCCCATGGACGACTTATGACGAAGACAACTTGGCCACTCTCACCGCCCCAGCCGAAATTCTTCGCTCTTCCTACAGCGAAGGGCCTGTTCCTATCGCTGCGGAGGCGCAAAAGCGCGGGGTGATCTTGCTCAACGGCTTCGGCACTTATGCCCTCTGGACTGTAGCCGCGCCGTCCGATGCGATGACCCTTCGCTACAGCGTGAGAGACGGCGAGGCCGGGACGATCACGCTCAACGTACGGCGGGCCGGCCAAGTCGTGGAAAGCAAGAAGGTCCCGGTCACCTCCGCGCAAGCCTGGGTTTATTTCGACAGTCAGGGCAACGAACTGCAATCACCCGGAACCGGTCGCACGCCGGCAAAGCGCTTCAATGAAGTCCGCGTAACCCTCGACGCCCCGGTCTCCGCCGGAGACATTCTCGAACTGCGGCGCGACAACGGCGACGCGATGGTCTGGGTCGACGCACTCGAGGCGGAGGTGTCGGACTTCGTGCCGCTCCCGGACGCCGCCTCCTACCTCGTCGCCAGCGATTTCGGCACCACGGGGAACGGGGCAACCAATGACACCAAGGCCTTGAAAAACGCGGTGGCAGCGGCCGCCGCACAGGGCAAAAAGCTTTACCTCCCGCCGGGAACCTACCGCCTCGAGGAGGAGATCATCCTTCCGGCGGGAACCGTCTTGCAGGGCGCGGGCATGTGGCAAACACAACTCGTCTTCTCGCGGACCGCCAGCTCCGACTATGCTGGTCAGGCTCTGGGCGGCCTCAAGGGCACCGGCTCAAGGACCATTGTTCGCGACCTTTACATGAAGAGCGCCCAGAGCGCACGCAGTCTCGGCTACCACGCGTTCAAAGGTTCATGGGGCACCGGCTCCCTCATCGAGAACGTGTGGGTGGAGCATTTCGAGACCGGTGCATGGATCGCGGACTTCAGCAACGATGGAAGCATCTACACCGACGGCCTCATCATCCGGAACTGTCGCTTGCGCAACGCCTTCGCCGACGGCGTAAACTTCGCGAGTGGGACGCGCAACTCGGTGGTGGAAAACACCCACGTTCGGGGATGCGGGGACGACGGCCTCGCCTCTTACGCCTCCGGGCGGACGCTCAACAAGCCGACCACGCGAAATATCCAATTCCGCTACAACACCATCGAATGCGTTTACCGTGCAGGCGGCATCGGCATCTTTGGCGGCGAAGGCCACAAGGTCCACCGCAACATCATCCGCGACCAGGTGGCAGGCCCGGGGCTGCGCCTGAACACGATCTTTGTCTACTTAAACGGGGCGCTGGAGGGGTATCCCTTCGGCTCGCAGCTCATCCACTTCTACGAAAACACGCTCGAACGCACCGGCTCGCTCACGGTTTTCAGCGAACAAGCCGGGGCCATCGAATTGCAGACCTGGTACACGAACGTTGAGAATATCCGCTTTACCGATATCGACATCGACACCACCCGCTACGAAGGCATCCGTTTCAGCCGCGTGGGACAAGTTGCCTCCGCGGGTTTCGACAACATCGTCTTCACCCGCATCGGCTTGAATGACGCGCCATTCGGAACATTGGTCACATCGCAGGCATCAGGAAACTCATCCTTCGACAGCCAGACCAGCGCGGCGGGCATCAATAACCTGTCCGCGAACTTCACCGTCTACGGTCCGCCTCCACCCCCGCCGCTCATTGCCTCTTTCACACCTTCGGCCGCCGTGCGTGGCGCCACCGTAACCGTCTTCGGCAGCCACCTCGGCGGGACCACCCTCGTGGAGGTCGGCGCCCAGACGGCCCCGGACTTCACAGTCGTCAACGACAATAGCATCCGGTTTGTCGTTCCGGCCGAAGCGGTCGACGGACGCGTCCGGATCACCACCGCGGGAGGGGCCGACGAAACCTCAAATCTTCTTGTCGTCCCCGAAAACAACGAGGCGCCCAAGATCAACCCCGGACTCCCGGGCGCGGTGGTCTTGCCGGAGGGTGCCGGGCTGATGCTGGCCGCCGAGGTGACCGACGACGGGTTGCCGGGCACCCCTGCTGCCTTGACCACGACGTGGTCCTTGGTCAGCGGGCCGCTCGGAGGGAGCGCTACTTTCGACCATGCCGATCGATTGTCCACCGGCGTCGCGTTCGACACCGCGGGCAACTACCTGTTGCGATTGACCGCCGACGACGGCCAACTGACCTCCACCGTGGATCTGGCTGTGGCCGTCGGAGTCCCCTCGACCGGGGCAGGCCAGGACATCGGCCCGGTGGGAATAGCCGGAAGCAGCAGCGAAGCACTCGGCATCTGGACGGTTCGGGCTTCCGGTGCGGATATTTGGGACGACGCGGACGCCTTCCACTTCCGTTATGCGGAACTGCACGGCGACGGATTTGTCCAAGTCAGGCTTCTCGGGCAATCCAACACCGACCCTTGGGCCAAAGCCGGGGTGATGATTCGCGATGACCTGACTACCGGAGCGACCCACGCTTTACTGGCCGGAACTCCGGCCAACGGCCTCGCTCTGCAGAACCGTTCCGCCACGGCGTCCCCCAGCGGACACCAAGCGCTGGGAGCCTATGACTATGGTATTTGGCTTCGACTAGTGCGCAGCGGATCGACCATCACGGCCTTCCGTTCAGAGGACGGGATAACGTGGACACCGGCCGGCCAGACGGTTTCTCCGGCCATGACCGACCCCGTTTATCTCGGGGTCGCCGTGACGAGCCACAACAATGCCGTGCTAGGTCTGGCAACGCTCGACAACCTGCAAGGCAGCGGGTTCGGTGCGCCTGCCCTCAACATCGCCGCGGGAGAGAGCATGAGCGCTCCCGCGGGCCAAACCATGACTTTGACCGGACGCGCGCCCGGTTCGACCTCCACGCAATGGCGTCAAATGTCCGGGCCGGGACTCCTAAACTTCGCCGATGCGGGAAACCTCTCGACCACGGTCACCGCAACGTCCCCGGGCGACTATCGAGTGCGTCTGATAGCGGATGACGGCACGATAGGAACTTTCCAAGAATTGACTTTGACCTTTACGGAGCCACCGCCGGCAGCGGCGCCCCCGGACGTACGCTTGCATAGCGTTGGCCGCGCGGTTTATGAGCCCTCCACAGACCTAACACGCGTGACTCACCAGTTCATCGGTCACGCGCACGAGACTGCTGTTTTCGAATACGCGGAGGACATCGGGACCCCCTTTCGCGATCACGCGGAAGGCGGCTATGCACCGCGCATCCAAGCCGACGACCGGGGCATTTACGAACTGACCATTACGGGGCACGGAAACCTTGAAGCCCGGTGGAACAGGCGAATGTTCTTCCGCGCCAGTTGGCCGGACGACGTGCCTTGAGTCCCCGTGCCGCGCACTGATGCCGAAGACTTTGCCGTCCCCGCCGATCAGACGGAATGCTGCGCCTTTGGCTTTAGGTAAAGCGTACAGTCCTTTGTCGAAAAAAACAGGACGTGGCTTTTTCGTGATGGTGCAGCTTGCCTTTCAGATCACCCTTTTCTTTCTCACCGCGTTGTCCTCCGGGCACACGGGGGAGGCGTCTCCGGTCCCCCACCGCATGGAGGAAAATATCCCTTACCGCACAGGCGAGGCGGCAGACCAAAAGACGAAGGAACGTTGTGCCCTGGACGTCCACTCTCCTGAAGGCGGCAAGGATCTTCCGGTCATTGTCTGGTTCCACGGCGGCGGACTGACTGAAGGCAAGCGGTTCCTGCCGGAGGAACTCAAAGACCAAGGAGTTGTCGTGGTTACTCCGGGCTACCGGCTCAGCCCGGGGGTGAAGTCACCCACCTACGTGGAAGACGCTGCCGCGGCCGTTGCCTGGGTCTTTGCCAACATTGCCCGATACGGCGGCTCTCCGCACAAAATTTACCTCAGCGGTGCCTCGGCCGGCGGCTATCTCGCCGCAATGGTCGGGTTGGACAAAAAATACCTCGCCGCGCACGGCATCGATGCGGACAAGCTGGCCGGGCTGGTTCCCCTCACCGGACAAATGGTGACCCATTTCACCGTCCGCCAAGAGCGTGGCGGCTCCAACTTGCAACCGGTCATCGACGAGATGGCCCCGCTTTACCATGTGCGGAAGGACGCTCCACCCATCCTCGTGATAACCGGCGACCGCGAACTCGAGTTGTGGGGTCGCTACGAGGAGAACGCCTACTTCGTCCGCATGATGAAGGTCGTCGGGCATCCGGATATCACCCTTTACGAACTGCAGGGACACGATCACGGGGAGACGACACCGACCGGCAACCGCCTGCTCCTTCGCCACGTCAAAACCAAGAGCGGCCTGCTCCCGAAGGAAAAATCACCATCATGAAAAAGCCAATGCGCGAACAACCTTGGTATGCCCATGGCGACCCTTGGGTCTTGACCCAGACCGAATGGACACCGGGCGACAACATTTACCGCGAAACAATCTTCACCCAGTCGAACGGCTACATGGGGATTCGCGGCTACGAGGAGGAAGCCAACACCGGAATTGAGACCCATCGCGAGGGATACCTTGGAGGCATTTTCGCCCACGTCGATGCGGCGGCGGCCAAGCAAGTGAAAGTCGTTCCCGAGTGGCCCCTTCTCACCATGATTTCGCTCCCGGAGGTTTTCGGCTGCACCATTAAACTCGACGGCGAAGTTTTCTCCCTTTCGTCGGGCCGGATCCGCAGCTTCACCCGCTCGCTCGACCTGCGCAACGGGCTGCTCACCCGCTCGGTTGAATGGGAGAGCCCGCGCGGTCGGCTCACGCGGTTGCTCTTTCGCCGCTTCCTTTCGGCAGCCGTTCCGCATCTGGCCATGCATCAAATCACGCTGGAAGCCCGGGATTGGAGCGGTCCGGCTTCTCTGTGCTTCGACCTCGACGGAGCCACACCGGCCTACTTTCGTTGCGGCGAACGGACCCTTCCGCACTTGCCCCAAGCTGTGCTGGAAAATCCCCGGATTACGGCCGGCAAATCCGGGGCCGGCGTGCTCACCATCAACACGCGCGGCACCAGTCATACCGTCTCGATCGCGGCCGACACGAATGGCGGACTTTGCACGCTGGGCAAACCGGCGCCTGCCACGCTGCGCCAGACCGTCGGGCTCGATCTCGTGGCGCAATCCCCTGCTGCGGTGACCCGCGCAGTCGCCGTGGTCAGCTCGCGGGATCAGGTCGAGGCGGCCAAGGTTCCCAAAGTCGCTGCGGATATCGCAGCCGAGGCGATCCAATCGGGCTTCGATGTCGTCCTCGCCGAATCGTCCGCCGTTTGGGAGCACCTGTGGTCTTTCTCCGATGTGCAGATTGACGGCCCGGCGCGCGATCAAGCCTACATTCGCTACGCCACTTTTAGCATGCTGCAAATGGCGCCGTTCCACACGGACAACATGAGCATCCCGGCGCGCGCCTATGCGTACAACCGCTACCACGGCCTGTACTACTGGGACAGCGAGACCTTCCTCCTTCCGCAATATCTGCATACCCACCCCGAAGTTGCCGAGCACCTGCTGGCCTTTCGCCACCGCACGCTCGACGGTGCACGGCGCAACGCCAAACACCTCGGCGGGTCCGGCGCCGCTTTTCCTTGGATGACCGATTCCGAACAAGGCTTCGAGCAAGGACCTTGGGGCATTGGGGAATACCTCTGGCACCAAAACGCCGACATTGCCTACGCGATCGACCAGTACGTCCGCACCACCGGCAATACGCGATTCATGCTCGAGCAGGGGCTCGAAATGACCGTCGAGAGCGCGCGGTTCTGGATGTCGCGCTTTGACCGGGACAGCGAGGGTGTCTTCCACCTGCACAATACCGTGGGACCCGATGAACTCGACAAGCACGGACGAGACAACGGATATGCCAGCCTCCTGGCTCGCTGCCATCTCCGGTTGGCTGGCCAGTGGGTCAAGAAGACCGCCGCGCTCTACCCCAGCGAAGGCGCTGCACTGATCCAGAAACTTGAGATTAGCGCCAGCGAAGTCGCCGCTTGGTTGAACGCGGCTGAGAAACTTGCGGTGCCCAACGTGCCCGGCCACGACTTCCCATTGCAGGACGAATTCCTCTTGGCCAAGAAGCCGTTGAGCTTCGAGGGACTCACGGCCGACGAGGCTTATGCCATGCGCCATACCCACCGCGTGGTCAAGCAGGCCGACGTCATCCTCGCGATGTATCTGCTGCAGGACGAATTCAGCGACGGGCAATTGGCTAGAGCCTACGACTTCTACGAGCCGATGTGCCTCCACTTTTCGTCGCTCAGCTACAACACACACTCCATCCTCGCCAACAAGATCGGCCGGCCGGAACAAGCCTACGACTACTTTCTCAAAGCGGCCGGACTCGATCTCGACAACCTGCGCGGGGCGACCAAAGACGGCCTGCACGCCGCCGCGCTTGGAGGAACATGGCAGACCATTGTTTACGGGTTCCTCGGCATGCGGCTGCTCGATGAGGCCATTTCCTTCGAACCGCGCCTCCCCGAGGCTTGGCACGCGATCCGCCTGCGCATCGTGTTCCACGGCTACGTGCTCAACCTCGATTTCCGCGGCGACTCCCAGCAAATCACGGTGGAGGGAAGCGAAGGGACCGGGTCGGTCCGTCTCATCCTCAACGGCCAATCCCACGCACTCGTCGACGGTCTCAAAGTCACATCCCTCCCGGCCGCGATCGCTTGAAGCACTTCACACCCAGCTATATGCATAAAACAGCAGCAGTTATCTTCGATCTTGACGGTGTGATTGTCTCCACCGACGAGTTTCACTACCTCGCCTGGAAGGAATTGGCCGACGCTGAAGGCATCCCTTTCAGTCGCGAAGACAACGAGCGCCTGCGCGGGGTCAGCCGCATGGAATCGCTCGACATCCTTCTCGAAAAAGCCCTCAAGCCCTATAGTGATGCCAACAAGGCCGACATGGCCGAGCGCAAGAACGCCATGTATCGCGGGTTGCTGGAAAGACTCTCACCGGCCGATCTGTTACCCGGCGTGGCCGAAGTGATCGACGGTTTGCGCTTGCGCGGGGTCAAAATTGCCATCGGCTCTTCAAGCAAGAACGCCAGCCGCATCCTTAAGGCCATCGGTCTAGCCGACACTTTCGACGCCGTGGCCGACGGCACTCACATCACGCGGTCCAAACCAGACCCCGAAGTGTTTACCCTCGCGGCTCATCTTGTGGGTATTCCCCCCGAGCAGTGCCTCGTGGTGGAGGACGCGCACGCCGGAGTGGAAGCCGGGGTCGCCGCTGGCATGCGGGTGCTCGCGGTGGGGCCGGCGGCTGACCATCCGTCTGCAACCTTGCGAGCCAAAGACCTCTCCGCAATCAGCCTGGACGAAATACTCTCCCACCGCACCGCCTGAATGTCCGAAGCACCACGCGTCCCTGCCCCCGATGAAGTGTTCACGATCGATGCGATCGAGAATCTTCCCAGCCGCGTCCGCGACATCGCCACACTCCGCGGGCTCGGGTACTCGTTCCGTGAAATCGCCCGGGAATTCGGGGTCAGCCCCCAGGCCATTTCACTCATGCTCTCCCGTTACCAACGCGGGTTGAAACAACTGAACGGGGCCGTCGAGCTCACCCATCTCTCGACTCGCGCGGTCAACGCCCTCGGGCGTCACGGCGTCCGCACGCGGGACGAGGCTGCAAGCAAGGACGTGCTGGCCCTTCTCAGCGGGGCGCGCAACTGCGGAGCCAAGACCCGGAGCGAGATCGAACAGTGGATGGCAGGCAAAGAAACCGGCCTGCCGGCCAATAGGAACCGCCCCATCCCGTCGGCAACAAACGCCATTCCAAGGAACCATTTGAGCTCCACGTTTTTGAGTTGCTAATCGCGCACCCGCGCGATTGAGCGTTATCACCGCGGAGCGGGAGCGGAGCGGCGATTGGCACAAGCGCGTCAAATTCTTCCAGGCGGAATATGTGACTTTTTCGTTGCTTAAGTACCCGGGGCGTGTATAGATAGTATATTGTGAACTCCCCCCAAAAAATGAAAATATTCCAGTGGTCGCTAGCGACAGTTTTCCTTGCCCTCGTCTCCTCTTGGCCGGCACACGCGCAGCAACGCGCCATTTATCTCGACTTCGGTGGGACCGTCGGTGTCACGACCAGCGCTTTCGGGAACGTTTGGAACAACATGACAAACTCTTCCTCGCTGACCAATCTCCTCGACTCCACCGGAACAGCCACCCCCTTTAGCCTCTTTATTGCAAGCGGTTCCTTCGGCCAGAACGGAAACACAGGCGGCGGGGGATTGATGCAGCCCAGCCAGTCGCTCCTTGGGGCTCTGGCCACCAATAGTGCCACCGGTGATTATTTTTTTGTCAGCGGCACCACTCTCACTTTTACCCTCGGCAGCCTCGACTCCTCGAAAACCTACAATTTGACGTTCTTCGGCACGCGCGAGACCGCGGAATCGCGATCGACCCGCTACACCGTATCCAGTGCAGCAGGTTCGCAAATTGCCACGCTGGTTACCTCCGGCTTGGGGGTGGGCGACGGGAATTACAATGGCAACAATGATACCCTCGCGACCTTTTCCGGTCTTTCCCCGATTGTTGTCACAAACGTGAGTAGCAGCATCAGTTTCAGCGTGTCCCCGGAAATCAGCAACTTCGGCTACATCGGCGCTATGCAAATCGATGTGGTGCCGGAGCCTTCAACCTACGCTTTGCTCTTCTTCTCTTCGGCAGCTTTGGCCGCCCGCTTCCTCCGTCGACGGAGCTAGAACCCACTGACTCATCGGCGGCTGCCGACAGACTAGTTTGAGCCGGGCCTTGGTTCACAGCCGACAGGCTGTATGCTTGAAATTCCGTCATGCCCCAACCACGCGTCCTTTACGGGAAGAAAATTGTCCCGCACCACATGCTCAACTTTTCCGAGCAGGTTTACGACATTCTTGTTGGCGAAATCGAGCTTGGCCGCTGGCAGGCCGATGAACGACTGCCCGGGGTAATCAATCTTGCCAAGGAACTCAACTTCGGGACCAAAACCATCCAGACGGCATACGACCGGCTCAAAGCCGACGGCTACGTGCGGACCCTCGGTTACCGCGGGACCTTTCTCAAGTCCACCCATCCCCGCTCGAAAAAAGGCACAACCCGGAAAATCGGCGTCCTCGTGTCACCCGAGCAGACCGGTGACCCCCTTATACTTTGGTATGAGCACGTCATTCTTCTCGGCGCGCATCGCCAAAACATGGTTACGGAAGTCAAAGTCCAGCCCCCCGACATCGACTCGTGTCAAGCCAACCGGGCCGGGACACTCTTCGCCCGCGGCTGCGCCGGCATCATCTCTCTCACCCCATTCCGGCCCGCTCGCCGTTACGGCGATTCGTCCGACGATCTGCCACTTGTCTTTCTGGTCCCGCCATACGAATCCTGCGCACCGAAAGTCTGCGCCGATGTACGCGAGGCTTACTATGACCTGACCTGCCGCGTCATCCGTGCCGGGCACCAAAACATCGTCTTCTCCGAGGACAGCATTGAGCCCGATCCCCGGCAAACCGAAATGCACCGCAAAGGGTTCCTCGACGCCATGGAGGAGCACGGACTGCGCGTCGAATGGAAAGCCCACCAGAAATCCCTGAAGGTGGTCAATACCGACCAGGGAGGTGTTGGGCAGCACCTCCGTGAACTCACGGCCCTGGACCGCAACAAACGCCCAACCGCTGTCGTCGCTGGCTCACTCGGGCGCGCCATGGCGCTTGTCCGCGTCGGGCCGTCCGAGGGAATCGATATCCCGGGCGATCTCAGCGTTGTCTCCATCGGGTCGGACGAGAGCAGCGGAAAAAAAATCACGGGTATGCTTCCGGACTTTGATCACATGGTGGACACCTGCCTGGCCATGCTCGAACGGCAAAACAAATATGGCCGTTCGGACTACACCGCGGTCGAGGTCCGCATGCATTTCGTCGCCGGGCAGACGTTGCGCGACCTCGGAGGTCGGCGCCCCCGCCGCAGTGCCGCCCCGGCCCTCAAGCACGGTGCGCAAACTTTGTCACAGGTCGCTCACTACCGCGGCCGTTAGGAGATTTAGGTAAAGCACATCATCGGTGGCACCAAGCGGGCGGCGTGCCATGTTGGATGCGTCCCACCTCTCCCCGTGCCTCTCCCGCTTTCCCCCAAAATCCGCGGCTTCACCCTCGTCGAGCTTCTTGTCGTCTTGGCCATCATCACGCTGCTCGCCGCGTTAGCTGCCCCAGTCGTCAACTCCGCCCTGCGCTCCTCGCGCACCGGCGCCTCACTGGCCAATCTCCGCCAGTGCCACCTTCTCGTCCAGGGCTACGTGGCTGACAACGGATTCTACCCGCCCGCCGTCGTTGGTTGGAGCTCCCCCCCGCCTGTTCCCAAAACTTTTCCCGACCAAGGAGGCACCGTTTATTGGCGCCGCTTGGCTTGGAACACCGCGAATCCCTCGAGCAACTGGTATAACCCCTCCGCCATGTCCGGTTCCTACCGGAAAGCCATGTGGTGCCCTCTCATGGTTTCAAAATACGGCTCGGTCGATTACTCCGAAGGCCATGGCAGTTACGCCCTGCACAAATATTTTCACCTTTGGACCGGGCGCCCCCTGCGCCG
>CAMBSX010000022.1 GCA_945870655.1 Chthoniobacter flavus
TCACCTTCCTTGACCTCGCTTGCGGCGATGCCGAGCTAACCGCGGAAGCCCTGAGGGGAACAAAGGTCGCCGCCTACACCGGGGTTGACTTCTCCGCGCCGGCCCTTGACTTGGCCGCGAAAAAAACCGCCACGCTGGCCTGCCCGCGACGTTTTCATGAACAGGATTTCACGCACTTCCTGCGCGACAACAAGGAAAAGTTCGACCTCCTCTATCTCGGACTCTCCCTGCACCACCTCGAGACCGCGACCAAGCGCGAGGTGATGCAATGCCTCCGCGGCACCATGGCTGATGGCGGCTCATTTTATCTCTTCGAACCCATCCTGCACGCCGGCGAATCGCGCCAAGGCTATACCGAGCGCTGGTCCGCAGCGATGGACGGGCCGTATGACCCCTTCCCACCCGCTGCCCGTGATGCCCTGCGGGAGCATGTCCGCGAATCGGAGCGACCGGAGTCCGCCGAAGAATATCTCGCGGCAGCCCACGCCGCCGGCTTCCTCCGCGGCAAAGTTCTCTTCACCGACCCCGGCAAATTTTACTCCCTCTTCCGTTTTAAGGCCCCTGCGGTCTGACCGACCGAGCCGTCCGATTCTTCACGAGGGGCAGGCCGGAGCAAGGCCGCACGCTACTGGGCTAGCAGATTCTGGAACTCCGGCGTGCCGCGAACCATGGAATACATCGGGTCGTTGGCCAGGGCGGACCTAGCTTGGATCCCGCCCAGTTGGATCGCACGGCGGGCCGACTCGAGGAACGAGTTCATCTCGCGATTGGCGAATTCGAAGCGGGCCAGGGCGAGCCAGACGCCCGCATCGTTGGACATGACGGTGGCCAGCCTTCGCGCCGGGCCGAGACCCGCCTGCCACTGGCCGTTGCTGTTGCTGAAGTCGACGGCGAACTTGAGGAAATCCGGGTTATCCCCGAAGGCCTGCGACGACTGCTCGAGCTGCTGACGGGCCAAGTCGGGCTGTCCGGTCTCCACGTAAAGCCGCAGCAGGTTGGAAAGCATTTCGGCATTTTGCGGGTTCGCCGCCAATTCCCGCTGCAAAGCGTCGATCTCACGGTCCGCCTCGCGTAGCCGCGCGACCCGCTCCCGCGCCTTGCCCACCCCGCGGTTGTTCGGATCGCCCTCGACGGCACGATCCCAAATCGCGGCCATCTCGTCCCAGCGCTTTTGCATCCGCAGGATATCGCTCAGGGCGACGAGCGACTCCATGTTGTTCGGGTGCAATTGCAGGGCCTGACGATAGGCCCGCTCCGCCTCGGCCCACATCTGCCTCGCCCGGTAAATGTTGCCCGTCGAATTGCGCAACTTGGAGAATGAGCGCTTCGCGTCGAAATCCTCGTGAAAATTTTTGTCGGCCAGCAACCGCTCGACGTAGTCGTTCCAATAGCGGAAATCCTCGGCCACAGCCTCCGGAGGCAAGGTCTCCAGCGGCTCCTTGTTCAGCCGGTAACTCAAGCCGTTGGGCACGGCGTAAGGGTAGGTCCACTCCATGGGGAAACTTTCTTCGATGAAAAATTCCCGCTGGTCCTTGTTCTTCTCGAAGATCCACTGAGCAATGGCCGCGTGGTAAAGGATGCCGATATTCGGGTCCTGCGGATTGGCCCCCGGCGGCAGATTCATCGAGACGCCGCGCACGATCTCCATCAATTCTTGCTCGTTCGGCATGATTGTTTCGTCGACCGGGTACTGCCCGTCACGGCCCAGCCATTTTTCAAACCAACCTTCGGCTTTCGGGCGGCCGGGGGCATAGTGATCGTGGATGTATTTTTGATAGAAGGCATCGGCCAGTGCGTTCTGCGTGACAATGACCAGATCACGACGGTCAAAGCTCGGATCACGCCTGTCAGCCGGGTCGACAAAACTCTCACCGAGAATCATGTAGGTCGGCACAAAGCGCCCCGGATCTGTGCCCCCGAAAACAAAAGCGCCTTTCGGCAGATCCTTCAGCATGTCGTGCCCGTAATGCCACCCGAACCAATGGCCGCGCTGACTGCAGAGCGGGGCGTTGTGGATGCCGGTCCACAGAGGCAGCAGCGGCAAAGCATAAGCGGCGTAGCGCAGCGTCGGACGCACGGACATCAACCGCGCCACCACGTAGCCAGTGCCTACCGCGCAGAGCAGGGCGAAAAGCAGGTAAGCGCTGCCATGGAAGGGAAACTGCAGCGCCCACGAATCGACAGAGATGTCTGTTTCCTCAAGAAGAGGCACGGTGAAGGCCGAAAGGGTAAATCCGATGAGAAGAAGATACAAAAAGACACGCTGGGCCAGAGGAAGGCGTACAACTGCAACCAAAGACGCGAAGAACGCGACCATCGACCACACGGTAAAGTTCTCGACCAGCTTCAACCAATAGTAACTCACAAACTGCCGGAAGTTTTCCCACCGCGACAGTTTTTCGGGATCTTGCGGCGCAGGGACTTTCTCAGGTGCCGTCCCCATGGCCTTGCCAATCGTGTTGAGAATCAGGCTGGAGATGTTGGCATACGAGTACTGGGTGCGGTTGACAGAGTAGAAAAATCCCTCGGGCGTGCGCGCATACCCCCAATTCATCGGAGGATTGGTCGAGGAGGCGAAAGGCATGTAGGCATAGGGCAAAAGGCCGAGCACTATTACCAAAGGGACCAGCAGCACAATCTTCAGATCCGTTCGGCGCCACTTGAGCACCAGCAGAATGATCAAGGCAAACAAGGCGAAATAGAGAAACCGCATGGAGGTAGACCAGGTGGTCGGGTCGTTCGAGAGCCACGCGAATCCCAAGTAAACCAGTGCTGCGCCCCCGATCGAAGCAACTAAGACGTCCCAGAAAACCGAGCGCCGCAGAAGGAGCGGCACGAAAAGCGGGAGAGGAGCAAGCGCCAGCGTCAGGTGGTGGTTGGTCAGGCAAAGGGAGAAAGTGAAAAACGTCGCGAAAATAGGCAAGTAGCGTTCGGGACGTCTGACCCACCAATAAAGGGAAATAACGAACAAGATGACGAGCAAGCCATGCAGCGTGTAGACTTCGGCAATGACCGCCTGAGTCCAAAAAGAAACACTGAAAGCGAACAAAAGCCCGAAACTCACGGCGATGAAACCGGCCACCAGGCGCGAGGCCTGCGATGATTCCTCCCTCGCGCCCCACCAGGGCATCATCCAACGTAGCATGCTCGAGGCTAGGAGTGTCGTTGCCCAGACGGACAGAGCGCCGCAGAAGCCGCTAAAGAGATTTACTTCCCATGCTGCATTTCCCAACGGAAGCAACTGGAAGAGCCACGCCAGGATCGTCCAAAGCGGATAGCCTGTCGGGTGCGGCACGCCGAAATGCTGCGCGGCGACGATGAACTCGCCGGAATCGAGCAGCCCGACATTCGGCTGGGCCGTGTAGAAATAGACCGCGCCGCTGATCAATGCGGCGACGAGAGCAGCAAGCCAGTCAGCTTTGAGGAAAATCGCTTGCCGGGCTTCTGAGACGGCGGGATGGACTGTGGCAGACATGTCGGGTTCAACCGGGCAGCAAACATGTTTCGGGCCCCAGAGACAAGCCCGCCGGGAAACCTACCCCAACATTCCCCCGGCCATCTGATGCAGTTCATCGGCGACCCGCTGCCGTTCAGCAGCATCGAGGCGGTCGATGAAAAGGACACCATTCAAGTGGTCGACCTCGTGCTGCAGGGCGCGAGCGAGCAATCCTTCAGCCTCGAACTCCACCACATTTCCTTCGAGGTCGTGAGCTCTCGCCTTAACCACAGCCGGACGCGTCACTTCGCCGTGAATCCCGGGTATACTCAGGCACGCCTCACTGCCCGCCAAGCACATGCCGGCCGATTCGATCTCTGGGTTGACCAGAATCATCGGCATATGTTTGTGCACCGGACGCGTCTTGCCGCCGATACGCAGGACGCTGGGACGCTTTTTCGCCTCACGCGTATCAATGACGACAATGCGCCTTGTCACCCCGACCTGGTTGGCTGCCAGTCCGCACCCGTCGTGGGCGTACATGGTCTCCAGCATATCCTCGGCAAGACGAGCGAGAGACTCGTCGGTGGCAACCACGGGCTCCGCCCGGGCACGCAGGGCCGGGTGCCCAAGTTTGACGATGGAAAGCATTGGCAATTACCCGCCGAAAACGGCTTATTATCTAATATCCACGGTGCTAAGGAACATGCAAATCTCCTGGAGAAATGCCTTTGAGGGCCACCAGATTAGCATAGACGCGTCCCGGGTTTTTGTGGACTGCCTGGTGGAGATCTTTTATCGGGACGAGCCGTCCGGATTTAGGGGAATAGAGCTTGAAGCCCGCGGCGTCCAGAGCACCGAGAAACTGCTCGGGCGCGGACCCCGCTTGGCTCAAACCCTGGGGCCAGAACTCGAACATAAGGAGACACTGTTCGCTGGCAGCCAAAACCGCCGTCGCGCCGCGGACAACCAGACCCTCATGTCCTTGCACGTCCATTTTGAGAAAATCGATGCGACTGATGCCGTTTCGCGCACAGATGGAGTCCAAAGTTTCCGTCTCGATAGTGCTGCGACCGAGACACAAGGTGTCCGCATGCAGACGGTTGTCGCCCTTGTTCTCAAGGTTTTGGTAGAGGGTTCTTTGCCCTCCGCGGTCACTCGCCGCCACGGGACAAACAACCACCTTTGCAGGTTCGTTTTTCCGTAGATTCTCTTTTATTGTCTGTCCCAGAAAAATGCGGCTCTCTTCATGCGGTTCGATGCAAAGCACCGTGGAACGGGAATCCGAGCGGGACAAAGCCAGGCCAGTGTATAATCCGACATTGGCCCCAACGTCGACGAACACGCTGTCCGGCCGATAGTTAGAGGAAAAAAAATCCAGCTCCCAATGCTCGTAAACGCCAAAAAGCACCGCGCCGGAAATAACCGGATCCGATGGATTCAGGAAAATGGTCGCCCCATTGACCTTTGTCGCTTTTGGCAAAAGGGCCTTGAGGAAAGCATTGGCCACCCGCCGCAGCGGCTTGGGTTTAAGCAGGACGGTGTAAATGAACTCGGAAAGGGACATCTCGGAGCTGTAACAACGCGCCACACTACACCTCTCCCCGCGCGGAGCAACACAGTTAAACTCTCCGACACTTGCCTTTGAGACTATTCATCCGGTGGACGCGCAAATGCCGGAAGATTGCGGATCCCCGCATCGCGGAGCGCATCGATGATGCGCACAATGACCCGGAAGGGAACTCCCTCGTCAGCCTGCAGCGCGATGCCGCGCTCCGGTTCGGCTTCGTTGACTCGGCGCAATTCCACAGCCAGCGATTCCAAGGTCACCGACTGCCCGTCGAGCTGCAATGTCTGCTCGTCTTTCACTTCAAGAAGGACCGGCTCCTCCTTGGTTTCGGCCGCCGCGGCGGATTTCGATTCAGGCAAGGCGATCTTCAATTGCGGCTGCGGCTTTTTGAAGGTCGTCGTGACAATGAAAAAGATGAGGAGGATAGCCAGGATGTCGATGAGCGAAACAATGACCAGAACCGGAGCCCGCCGCTTCCTTGTGTAAAATCCCGCGCCCACGGCCGTTTAGCGCTGATCGGGGTAGCACTTGGCCAGGAGATCGGCCACCACCCCTTCCATGCTGACCGCCATGGTTTCAATCTTCCGCTGGAAATAGTTGTGCGCGACAAGGCTCGGAGCCGCCACCGCCAACCCGACAATCGTCGTGTTCAAGGCCTCGGAGATACCGCGCGCCACCGCGATCGGATCGCCGGCGCCGGTGCCACCGCCGAGATTGGCAAAGACGCTGACCAATCCCGAGAGAGTTCCGAGCAGGCCGAGCAAAGGAGCCACGCCTGTCGTCATTTCCAAAACGGCCATCCCGCTCTCCATCCGCACCACTTCGTGACGCGCCCTCACCTGGACCGCTTCGATATTCTCCTGCCGCGGCCAGTTGAGGTGCCGGAGGCAGACCGAGATGATGCGCCCGAGCGGAGAGTTGCTGCGTTGCGCCATGATGGTAACGCGCTGCAAGGAGTCCCCAGGCTGCAGCCCGTCGACCGCCGATTCCACATCCGGCGGCATAATCAGGCTCTCCCGCAAGGCGAAGCCGCGCAAAACAATCACCGTGCCGGCCACGATGGAAAGAAGCAGCAAGAGCAACATGAAAAAACCGCCTCGCACAAAAAAATCCACCGCCCCCTGCAATGCCTCGGTCATATCAATTGGTGATGATGCTGAATGTGTAGTCCATTTCGATCTGCCCACCCTTCAAGGTCGGCAGGATGTCCGGCGGGATCGGCGGGATATCAGCCGAGAGAATAGACTCGACCGTGACGATTTCAAAACTTTCGTTCGAGCTGTTTGTCATGACCCGCGGACGCCGAGCTTTGCCGTTGCGGTCGATGATGAAGACGACCGATACCGTTCCATAGCTGAAGAGGTCTAGACGCGAGCCAATATGATGATACCAACTTGAGCCAATGGCATCGCTGATCGCCTTCCGGTAGCGCCCCAGCGGGGTGGACAGCGAGGCTACGGCGGACTTGCCGCGATTGCTCACGCTGCCGCTGAGACGGGTCGGACGCGCCTGACGTTGGTAGGACGGCCTTGACGGCGGCGGGGCCGGCGGAGGCTTTCGTTCGAGGGGTTCTTCCTTTTTTTCCGGCTGTGCACTGGCCAAAAGGGCGTCGGCTTCCACCGGTTCGGGTTTTTCTTCCTTGGGCCGGGTCTCTTGCCTTTCTTCGGGCTGTGGAGGCTCCGGCGGCGCCGGTTCCGCGGGAGGTGTCTCCGGAGCCGGCGGCGCCACGTCGACTTTGGCCAAAGCCAGTTCCTGCTGCTCCAATTCGAGAAAATCCTGCTTCCGGCCATCCTGCGAGGGCAAGGGCTGTGCACCCGCGGCCGCCTCGGGCGCAGCGGCCGCCGTGTCGCGGTCCGACTCGAAGAGAGCATCCTCCGGCGGTTTCTCCGCCTCGGGTGCCGAGGTGTCGACAAATTGCGGTTTCGGCGGGGCCGGCGGGGGCTCAATGATGGTGATTTCGATTTCCTCGACCGGCGCGGGTGGCGGCTCCAAGCCGAGAATCGTGAACCACGCCGCCGTGAGGATGATCAACAGATGGGCCAGCAGCGAGACAAGGAGCGCCCAGCCCGTGCGGCGGCGCAACTTTCGCCGTTCCAGCGTGCGCCTTCCGCTCACCTGTGCACCCTCCGTTGGCTCATGCGCGCATGATGGAAAAGGTACTGCTGCGCGTAGCCGGCATGCGGGCCGAACCGGGAGGCCAGCTTTTGTTCCAAGGCAAGCGGTGTCGGCTTCTTGCGCCCCCGCCAGTAACTGCGGCGCATGATGCGCGCGATCCAAGTGTCGACCGGAAAGGCCGACAGGCGGCCAAAGCCGAAAAGCATGGCGCAGTTGGCCACCTTGCGTCCGACCCCCGGCAAGGTGCACAGCCGCTCGCGCAGACCGCAGTCAGCGAGAGCTTCCCACGCGGTCAAGTCGGCCTCTCCCGAAGCCACGCGTTGCGCAGTGGCCTGCAAGTTTTTCGCGCGATAGCCCAACCCGCAGCCCCGCAATTCGTCTTCGGACGCGGCCGCCAGCCGTGATGCCTCCGGATATGACCGCCACGCGGACCCCGGCACGGGGCGCCCAAACCGCTCACGCAGGGCAAATGACATTTGCCGGATGTGGACGACTTGTTTCATGGACGAAGTAATAAAAGTGGCGAGGCACTCCCAGGCCGGCTGTCGGAGTATCCGCAGCCCCCGGCAAAACTCCAAGGCCTCAAGCATCGTCTCGTCCTGCGGAAAACCCGCATAAACCTCCGCCAGGTCATGGTCCATTCCGAAATACCGTGCCACCAGAGGCCCGTCTCCGTGCACCACCTCGAGTTGTCCTCCCTCCCCGCGCACCGCCGCCAACCCTTCCCCGATCAAACCCTCCCAAACCCCGCCTTCTGTCTCCGTCCAATGAAACACCTGCCCGCATTCCAAGGTGGCGCGCAGATTGATCATCGCCCCAGGGTGTCACCTTTCCGCCTGAAATCGGCAAAGCTAAGCGCGGAAGACCCTCCCATCACATCAATCTCACCGGGACAAAAAATTGCAGCGTTCCCGCGCCCGTGGACAGACCTCCTGAGGCGTCGATACACATCAGCAACGCTTTGCGCACCCTCAAGGACTGCACGCTTTGCATGCCGAGCAAAGCTGCCGCCAGGCCACCGAGGTCCGGTTGGTGGCCCACCAACATCACGGAGGGAAGCTTCGCGTAAGCCTTCAGCTCCTCCATCGCCGCCCAAGGGTCCATCCCGCACTCCGCCCACCGCACTCCGACCAGTTCAGCCTCGGACAAACTTTTTGCGACCAATGTGGCCGTCTGCCAAGCACGCATGACCGGACTGGACAAGATGACCGACGGTTTGATGCCCTGCCCTTGGCAAAATTGGCCGACCCGCAAAGCTTGTTCGTCTCCCTTCGGGGTGAGACGGCGCGCATGGTCACTCGCCGCCAGCCCCTCGGCTTCGGCGTGCCGGAGCAGATAAATCAACATGGCTACATCACCATCCCGCCATCGACCACCAAAGTCTGGCCGGTCATGTAACCCGCCTCCGCGCCGGCGAGGAACGCCACGGCCGCAGCGATGTCCTCCGGCGCACCGAAGCGGCCCAACGGGATGCGTTCGACGACAGAAGTGCGGATATTCTCGGGCAGGACATTGGTCATGTCCGTCTCGATAAAGCCCGGCGCCACCGCATTGACGGTGATCCCGCGGCCGGACAACTCCCGCGCGATCGTTTTGGTCAGGCCGATCAGCCCCGCTTTGCTCGCCGCGTAGTTGGCTTGGCCCGCATTGCCCATAATGCCACTGACCGAGCTGATATTGATGATCCGCCCGCTGCGCTGCTTGACCATGGGACGTTGCACCGCGCGGATAAAATTGAAAGCACCCTTCAGATTGGTGTCCATTACCACGTCCCAGTCGTCACTGCTCATGCGCATGCTCAATCCGTCGCGCGTCACCCCCGCATTGTTGACCAAGATGTCGACTCTTCCGAAATCCCGGAAGATGACATCAGCCAGTTCTTGCACCGCCTGGAAATCCGCCACGTCCACCGCGTAAGCCCGGGCCGCGTCCGGATGCGCCGCATTGATGGCCTCCGCCGTCTTGCCCGCATTGGCCTCGGTGCGGCTGACCACTGCCACTCTTGCACCCTCGTCCGCCAGCTTCTTTGCAATGGCCTCGCCGATCCCGCGACCAGCTCCTGTCACCAGCGCCGCCTGTCCGTCAAATTGTTTGCTCATCGTGGACCATAGAACACCAACCGCCCCCGCCCGGGCAAACCCTATCCGTGCCGCTGCGCCCGGTCTGCAAGGCCCGCAAATCTGCAAATCCGTTGCTTCTCCCCGCCCGCTGCGAAAGACTCCGCTAAGCCTTTCCGTTACCGACCGCGCCCTGAACACTGAAAACTTAAGTATGACCAAGCCCTTCAGCCTTTTTCTCGCCCTTCGCTACCTCCGCCCGAAGCGCACCTTTCTCAGCCTGATCACCGTTATTTCCGTCCTCGGGGTCACCATCGGCATCATGGTTCTTATCCTGGTTATTTCCGTCATGACCGGCTTCGAGCAAGAATTGCGGCGCAAAGTCCTGGGCTTCGATGCGCACCTCGTGGCCGGCGGTGAATCGGTCGTGTTTGACTGGCCGGCCCAGGCCGCGCAGATCCGCGCGGTCGAGGGGGTCACCGGCGTTGCGCCGTTTGTCCAGGGTCCCGTGCTGGCCGAGTTCATGGGGCGCCGACTTGCCCCAAAAATCCGCGCCATCGATCCTGAAGCCGAGCGCGAGGTCACCGCACTGCAAGACTTCATGGTCGCGGGTGAGTTGAAACTTGAGGGCAATGAAACCGTTCTCGGATCCGCGCTGGCCGGTATTCTCGGCGTGGGCGTGGGCGACACCATCACCATTTACTCCCCCGGAAACCTGAACGAGATCATCGACGGCATCAACGCGATGGAACAAGGCGGGGACAAGGCCAAAACAGCCGGTGAATTGCGCGAGATGGTTCTTCCGCTCGAACTCACCGTCACCGGCATCTTTTCCTCCGGACGTTACCTCTACGACTCCGAATTCCTCCTCGTGCCCCTCCACATCGGGCAGGAACTTTACGGACTCGGCGACGGAGTGCACGGGCTCACCATCAAAACCGTTCACCCCTACGAGGCGGCCGCCATCCGCGCCCGGATGGAGGGTCGCATCGATCCGGCACTGGGGATCTCGACCTGGATGGATATGAACCGCGAGCTCTTCGAGGCAATCCACATGGAGCGCAACGTCATGTTTTTCATCCTGCTCTTCATTGTTATCGTCGCCGCCTTCGGGATCATGAACACCCTGATCACCGTTACCGTCCAGAAAACCCGGGAGATCGGCATCCTCAAAGCCTTGGGCGCCCGCACCGGACAAATCATCAGCGTCTTCGTCGGCCAGGGCATCGTGGTCGGCTTTTTCGGCACCGCCATCGGCCTCGGCCTCGGCATCTGGCTGGTCCAGTACCGCAACCAAGTCAGCCAGTGGCTTTCCGGCGTCCTCGGCATCGAAGTCTTCCCGCAATCCATTTACCAATTCGCCGAAATTCCCGCCGAAATTGTTCCCTCCGACATTGCCATCATTTGCGCCAGCGCTTTCGCCATTTGCACCGTTGCCGCGGTCATCCCCGCATGGTTCGCCGCGCGCATGGATCCAGTCAACGCCCTCCGTTACGAGTAAAGCAAGTTCGGGACCGCTCCTGCGGACCGACGACGGATCCCGGTTCCCTCACCCGAGCAGGTAAAATCCCGCCGCTCCGCCGGCCAGAATGGTCAGAGCCGGGTTGATCCTGGTCACACTCAGAATCAAGGCCACGGACGCGCCGATTCCGAGCGTGAGGAGATTAAAATCCCAATCTTTCGCCGGGTTGTAGCTCGCCGTTTTGCCCAGAGCATAGCAACCGGCCAACATGAGCCCGATAACGATCGGCGCCATCCCCCGCTGGACCGCGTCGCGCCAAGGTGAACCTTCGGCGGCGTCCCAGACCTTGCTGACAAAGTAGCAAAGCAAGCAGGCGGGAAAGAAAAAAGCGACCAGCACCGCGAGCAACCCGGCCACTCCGGAGACCTCGTAGCCGATGAGCGCAACGCATGTCATGTTCGGTCCCGGAGCCAGTTGGCCGAGGCTGTAAATCTCGGTAAACTGGCGGTCGGAAACCCAATGACGTCTTTCCACTGTGACGTGCTCCATTTCCGGCAGAACCGCGGTGCCGCCCCCGACCGCGAGCAACGAAAGCAGGGCAAAGACATTGACCAGCTCGACGATCTTGCTCATGCCGCCTCCTTTTCCGTGCGGGGACGGTGCACCCAGATGGCCAGCGGCGCGACCGCGATCAAGGTAACGAGCAAGGAGACATGAAAAATCCCGACCAGCACAAAGACAACCACGACGAAGACGAGGTCTTTCGGGCGGATCAATTGTTTCCACCCGATCTTCAGCGTCACCTGCAAAAGCAATCCCACCGCCGCCGCCGCCACGCCGGTCAGCACCACCGCAACCTTGGGATCATGGCGCAAAGCCACGTAGGCAAAGCCAAGTCCGGTGACAATCACCGCCCCGGGCAGGATCATGCCGAGGGTTGCCGCCAGCGCACCCGCCGCCCCGCGCAACCTGCGGCCGACAATCACGCTCATGTTCGTGGAGTTCAGACCGGGCAAGGTTTGGGAAATTTCCAGCGCCGCCATGAAACCGTCCTCATCGAGCCACTTCTCTTTCTCAACCAGCGCCCGGCGCAAGTAGGCGACAATGCCGCCGCCGAAGCTGGTCAGCCCAATCAGGCCGAAAACGCAGAATAGTTTGCCCAACGAGACCCGCGGTTCCGCCTTATTCATGATTGACCACCGGCTCCTTCCCCAATCCGTAAACCAAGGCGGTCTTGGTCGTCCCGAGGAGAACCCAATCTTGAGCCGTCTTCTGCAGTTCTTTGTGGAAAGCCGCCGCTTTTTCCAGGGTCCCGGCATGGATGTCGTCCGACTTGTTGAATCTGCACTGGAAGGCGAATTCCCCGCAAACCGGTTGCTCCAGCTTGCGACTCCGCCACACCGCAATCGTTGTTTTCCCGTTGTAGTGGCGCCCGAAGTGTGCCAGGCCGACATTCACCTGTACCTCCTCGACCGCCATGTCGTTGACCAGCTCGATCGGTGCATCCCCTCCCTCTTCGATGGCACGGAAAGCGGGAAAAGCGTGTGTGATATTTTTCAGGGCGAAGTTCATCGCCTCCCGCGGCAAAGCCAACACCGAGTTGTGCGAATAAATCATACGGATGTCCCCGAGACGGTCCGGGCAAGGCAGGAGTTCCTCCTTGAACTTGATCCGCGTCTGCCCGGCCAGCGCCGGACGGATGTCAACGGCGGCAGCTGTGGCAAGATCCGGATGCCGGAATTTGACCGTCAATTCCGGCGTTCCCTCCGGCCAACCGTCACGATACAGGGTGCGCAAACGGACAATGAAGTGATGGTTGTAGAGGTCGAATGTCGGCGTGTCGAAAAAGAGCACCTCCCGCACCTGGTTGGCGAAGGCATCCTCCGCCTCCTCCAACTTCACCTCAAACTGTTTGGCCACCCGCTTGACCACTTGCCAAAAATCCTGGAAAGCCTGCGGCGTGGTGAACCGCTCCGGATGGAGCAGAATCTTGTACTCGCGGTAGTGGAGGTCGTCGTGCGGGCCGTTTGAAGGGTCTTCGGCGAATTCGGGCATGCCTGCAACCATCCCATCTCGCCGCCCCCCTCTCAAATACCAAGTTTTGGATCGCCCAATCCGCACCGATCTCAAATCTGAAATTTCAAATCCCCCATCCCCACCCCATGCTCCTCCCGTGGACCTCGCCCAAGCTGCCGCCGACTGGGAAAAGCTCCGCACTTGGACCATGCCCTTCGGCCGTTTCGAAGGTCGTCCGCTCCACGAACTCCCCGCGGAGTACCTCTGCTGGTTCGAGCAGAAAGGCTGGCCGGATGGCGATCTCGGACGTCTTCTGCAGATTGTCCTCGAGGCCAAGCGCCAGGGGGCTGACCACGCGTTCGAGCCGCTTCGGAAGTAGCGGCTCGAAGTTTTCAGTGTTCCGTTTACAGTTTTCAGCTAGGCATCAACATCGTTTACTTTGTCTTGGTCGAACTGACCACAGACCGAACACTGAAAACTGAAAACTGTCCGACAATGAAAGTCTCCAAAGACCACGCCGTTTCCTTCGACTACGAAGTTCGCAACAGCCGCTCCGAACTGCTCGACAGCTCCACCCAAGGAGGTCAACCCATGTCCTACGTCCACGGCTACGCCAGCATTGTGCCCGGACTGGAAAAAGCCCTCGAAGGCAAAGCGGCCGGCGACCGACTCGACGTGACCGTTCCGCCGGTCGAAGCCTATGGATTACGCGACGAACGCCGGATGGGTCAGGTTGAACGGTCGATCTTCCCCGCCGGGGCCGAAATCAAGCCCGGCATGCGTTTCCAAGCCACCAGCCAACATGGAGCCGACAACGTGGTGGTCGTCGCAGTGGAGGGTGACACGATCACAGTCGACGCCAACCATCCACTGGCCGGCGAAACCCTGACCTTCAAGGTCACCGTCCGCGAGGTTCGCCCCGCCACCCCCGAAGAAATTGCCCATGGCCACGTCCACCACGCCGCGGCCGAGGAAGGTTGCTGCGGCGGGGGCGGCTGCGGCTGCCACTGATCATGCGCCCCGCTGGAGGACGGCCGTCCCCGGCCGCCGCACTCGACGAAGTCCGCGCTGTCTACCGGGACCTCGCCACGCTTCCGATCGGGCGTGACTGCCAACTACGCACGCAGTGCTGCCACTTCAAACTCACCGGCAAAATCCCCTACCTCACGCGCGGCGAAGCCCTCCTGGCCACGCGCGCCCTCAAAGCCACCGGACGCAAAACCCTCCCCTCCCGCCCCGACGGCGCCTGCCCCCTGCTCGACAGCCAAACCTCGCGCTGCCTCATCTACGAAGACCGCCCCTTCGGCTGCCGCACCCACTTTTGCGCCGCCGCCGGCGGACCCTACGCCCGCCGCGAGGTGATCGACCTCATCCGCCGTCTCGAACAAATCGACGAACAGCTCGGCGGCGACGGCCCCCGCACCCTCCCCGCCGCCATCTCGTCCGATCTGTAGCGGTGGCGCCGCCGCCCGTTTCCCCTCGGTGCAAGTTTCCGGTGGTCACAGGCCGCCGCTGTATCCCCCGCTCAAGCTTCCGTCTCGGCCTTCAGTCCGGTTCTCCACCCACCCGCACCGCGCGCGTTTTGTCCAAACGCAAAATCCCCGCACCGGAAAGATCCAGCACAGCCTTCGGGTCGGTCACCTTCTCACCGCGCCACTGCACACTGCCCTGCACCACAAGCCGCCGCACGTCGCCGCGCGACTTGCTCAGGCCGAAACACCGGGCATAAGCCTCCACGCCCGCGGTGATCACATCGACCAGGGGCAGCGCCGGGACGAATGAAGGCAGCTCGGCGCTCTCCAGATCTCGTCCGCTGAAGCGTTTTTCAAATTCCTCCAGCGCGTGATCCGCCTCGGCCATCGCGTGGAAACGTGCCACCAAGGCACGGGCCAACTGCTTCTTCGCCGTCATCGGATGCTCGTCCCGGCACAACTCCCGGCCGAGCAACTGGCCGTACCAACGCGCCATCAACTCATCGGATATGCTCATCACTTTGCCGAACATTTCACCCGGCGCCTCGCTCACGCCGATCGCGTTCCCGAGACTCTTGCTCATCTTCTGCCTGCCATCCAACCCTTCAAGGATGGGCAGCATCATCGCCACCTGCGGTTCCTGCCGCTCCTCCTTCTGCAAGTCGCGTCCGACCATGATATTGAAAAGCTGATCCGTGCCGCCGAGTTCGACGTCGGCCCTGATCATCACCGAGTCCCATCCCTGCATGATCGGGTATTGCACTTCGTGGGCCCGGATGGGTTGGGCTTTGTCCATCCGTTCGCGGAAATCCTCCCGCTGCAGCATTTGCTGGAGCGTGACCCTGCTGTTCAGGCGGATGACATCGGTGAAAGTCATTTTTTTGAACCACTCGCCGTTGAAGACCACCTCGGTTTTCGCTTTGTCCAGCACCTTGAACGCCTGCTCTTGGTAGGTCCTGGCGTTGGCCAGCACTTCATCGTGCGTCAACTGAGGACGGGTGGCGGACCGTCCGCTCGGGTCGCCGATCATCGCCGTGAAATCGCCGATGATGAGGATGCCCTCATGACCGAGGTCTTGGAATTGGCGCAGCTTTTGCAGTCCGACGGTGTGGCCGAAATGGATATCCGGAGCCGTCGGATCAACCCCGAGCTTCACGCGGAGGGGACGACCCGCGGAAAGTTTCTTCGTCAGTTCTTCGCGGCTGATGACCTCCGCGCATCCGCGGCAGAGGAATTCGGTCGATTCGGCGGGGCTCATGCGCTCAACGGGGACGGTTGAGCAATTCGCGCACTTCGTCGACAGTCAGTGCGCCGCCGCGCGTGGGATAAGCTGCATCTATCGAGCCCTGTGCCTTGCCGCGGGCGAGGAATTCCCGGGTATTGTCCCGCCTGGTCGCCTCGCGCAGCGGGGCGGCACGGTCCTGGTCAGCCGCAGCCCGCGTTTCCAACGCCCGCGAGGAGTAGCCCCGATCAGCTAACACGTAACGGTTCAACTCGCGGGCGGCCTCGGTCGCATAAACCTTCTTCCCGAACCACGGATTGCGGATACCGAGGAATTCGCGCGTGGTAAATTCTTTGCTGCGGGCTGCCTTGACCCCAGTGTACTCGCCTGAGTCCTCGAACTCGCGACCTTCGAACGGTTTGGCCGTAAACGCTTTCACCCCCATGGGATTGGCGCGGTCCCGGTCCGGGTTCATGATGCGGTCCATCATGCGCTGCTCCTGCTGCTGGGCGGCGGCGGTCGCGGCGAAGATCATTGCCAGCAAAATGGGGCGACTTAGCATCCTCCTTGCATAACTGAGCCCCGTCCCGCCTGCAACCTCCGCTGCCGACCGATATGACTCCAACCACAACCTCCCCCTGCGTGGCGGCGGCGATTGCCACCCACCGTCGCGAGGCTGAATTGCAGCGCCTGCTCACCGCCTTGGGTAACAGCGACCTGCCTTTGACCGGGGGCATTTTTGTGGCCGACAACGCCTCGTCGCCGGAGACGCGTGGGGTCTGCGAAGCGGGGTCCGGCGTTGCTTGGCTGCCCCGGACGGTCAACAACGGACCCGGACCCGCGTGGAATACTGCTGCCGCCAAGGCACTGGAGAACCCGGACGTTACCCATATCCTTGTGCTCGACGATGACGTGGTGGTGCCCCCGGACGCCCTGCGAGGATTGCTCGACGCGCTCGTTGCCTCGGGCTCGGCGGCATCGGCTCCGCTTCTTTTCGACGAGAACGGCCGCCTCTGGGCCTTCCCCGAACCTCTCGAGGTTGCCCTGCGCGCAGCCATCCGCCGCACCCACACTCCGGAGCAATGCCGCCAGGCCCTCGGCGATGCCCCCCACCGGTTCTGCTGGGCCACCGGGGCTTGCATGCTCTACGCCCGCCAGGTTTTCGACACCTTGGGCTTTTTCCGCGAGGATTTCTGGATGCTCGGTGAGGATCTCGAGTTTTCTATGCGCGTAGCCTCAATCCTCGGCGGCGTCTTCACCGCCGCCGTCGCAGTGCCACACCTCCCGCCTCCGGCCAAAACAGCCGCCATCCGCACCTCCCACCGGCTCAAGTTCCTCGCCCTCCTGCAGAATCTTTCCTATCTTGCTTTCCACTCCTCGCACCGAGGGCACTTGCGCTCTTATCTTGCGGGCAACTTCAAACGCTATGTCCGGACCGAAGGCGGCGCCCCCGGCACCTTGTGGGACGGCTGGTGTGCTTTTTACGAGGGTGCGCTTTGCAGGCAACCCGCCGGAACCGTGGCGGGCGCCCGGCTGAGGGAGCGCGCCGCGCGCCGCCTCGACGAGAAATGAGACATCACGCCGCCGCGCGCCGCATCGTGGTGCAAACCCTCCATCGCCTCCCCGCCGAATTGCGCGAGGCAGCACGTCAGGTTCCGGTTTGCTTCGAGGATTTTCCCGATGCAATGTTGATCGCCGACGGGCTCGATCCCGACATCCTCGGACTCTTCGTCGGAGCACCGCACCACGAACACGCCATCGCTCCGGGGCCTCCCCCGCAAATTATTCTCTATCTGGAAAACATTCTGGCGGAGTGCGGGGAGGCGGGAACCGGCTTCAACGAAGAGATCCGGCGCACCTACCTGCACGAACTCGGCCACTACCTCGGCCTCGACGAAGAGGCCTTGGCCGACCGGGACTTGGACTGAGAGAGCAGCGAAAGGCGCACGGTGCGCCCGCCTCATTCAACCGGGCTTCGAATTCAGCCCTTTCTCAGATCGAACCGATCCAAGTTCATCACTTTGTCCCACACCCGGACAAAATCCTTCACGAATTTGGCCTGCGCATCCGAACTGGCGTAGACTTCGGCAAGGGATCTCAAGATGGAATTGGACCCGAAGACCAGATCGGCCCGAGTGGCCGTCCATTTGGGCTCTCCGCTTTTGCGGTCGCAACCGTCCCAGATCTCGCGACTCTCCGACTGCGCCTTCCACTCCGTATGCATGTCGAGGAGATTGACGAAGAAGTCGTTCGTGAGTTGACCCGGGCGCTCCGTGAGAACGCCATACTTCGAACCTTCGTAGTTGGCTCCCAACACCCGGAGACCGCCGAGCAGCACCGTCATTTCCGGCGCCGTCAAGTTGAGCAACTGCGCCTTGTCGACGAGCATCTCCTCGGCGGGCACCGAAAGGTTCGGCTTGAGGTAGTTGCGGAAGCCGTCCGCCACCGGTTCGAGCACCGCGAAGGATTCGACGTCGGTTCGCTCCTGAGTCGCATCCATGCGGCCGGGCGTGAACGGAACAGCCACTTTGTGGCCCGCGTCGCCCGCTGCCTTCTCCACCCCGGCACAACCGGCCAGCACGATGAGATCGGCCAGCGACACTTTCTTCCCGCCTTGGGCCGACTTGTTGAAGTCGGCTTGGATCGCCTCGAGCACCTTCAGCACTTTGCTCAACTGCTCAGGCTGGTTGACCTTCCAGAATTTCTGCGGCGCCAGACGGATGCGCGCCCCATTGGCCCCGCCGCGCTTGTCGGAACCGCGAAACGTTGAAGCCGCAGCCCACGCCGTGGAAACCAATTCGCCCACGCTCAACCCGGACCCAAGCACCTTGGCCTTCAGCACGGCAATGTCTTGCGCGTCGACCAGCGGATGGTCGACGGCGGGAATCGGATCCTGCCAAATGAACTCTTCTGTCGGCACATCCGGCCCGAGGTAACGGGCGCGCGGCCCCATGTCACGGTGGGTCAATTTGAACCAAGCACGGGCGAAGGCGTCGGCAAATTCATCCGGATTTTCGTAAAAGCGCCGCGAAACTTTTTCGTAGGCCGGATCGAAACGCATCGAAAGGTCGGTCGTCAGCATGGTCGGCCGGTGACGCTTGCTCGCGTCGAAGGCGTCGGGAATGTCTTCCGGCGCATCCTTCGCCACCCACTGGTGCGCACCGGCAGGGCTTTTGGTCAGCTCCCACTCGTATTGGAACAGGTTTTCGAAGTAATAGTTACTCCACCGTGTCGGCGTCTGGGTCCACGTGACTTCCAACCCGCTCGAAATCGTGTCTCCGCCTTTGCCCGACTTGTAGCTGCTTTTCCAACCGAGTCCCTGCTCCTCGATCGGAGCCGCTTCGGGATCGGGACCCACGTTTTTGGCATCACCCGCGCCGTGGCATTTGCCGAAAGTGTGGCCTCCCGCGTTGAGCGCCACAGTTTCCTCATCGTTCATCGCCATGCGAGCGAAAGTTTCGCGGATGTCCCGCGCGGCGGCCACCGGATCAGGGTTGCCGTTCGGGCCCTCGGGATTGACATAGATCAGCCCCATCTGCACGGCGGCGAGAGGGTTTTCTAATTCGCGGTCACCGGAATAACGCTGATCAGCCAGCCATTCTTTTTCGGCGCCCCAATACACATCCTCCTCCGGCTCCCAGATGTCGGCCCGTCCGCCGGCAAAGCCGAGCGTTTTGAAGCCCATCGACTCGAGCCCGACATTGCCCGCCAGAATCATCAGGTCGGCCCAGGAAAGTTTCCGCCCGTATTTCTGCTTGATAGGCCAAAGTAGACGACGGGCCTTGTCCAAGTTGACATTGTCCGGCCAACTGTTAAGCGGCGCAAAACGCTGGCTGCCCTTGCCACCACCACCACGCCCGTCACCGGTGCGGTAAGTTCCCGCGCTGTGCCAGGCCATGCGGACAAAAAACGGGCCATAGTGCCCGAAATCGGCCGGCCACCACTCCTGCGAATCCGTCATGAGCGCGGTAAGATCCCTCTTCACCGCGGCAAGATCCAGGCTCTGGAATTCTTTGGCGTAGTCGAAATCCGCATCCATCGGGTCGGTCTTCTCCGACTGCTGGCTCAGCATTTGGATGTTGAGCTGATTCGGCCACCAATCGCTGTTGGTTGGCCCCATCCCGGCCGCGACCGGAGCTCCGGTTGATTTGCCGTGGTTGAAGGGACATTTGAGTTCGGTCGACATAGAAAACGTTTTTTAATTATGAAAGGAGTCATTTTCCGGCCGGACGGTAAGACTGTCAATCCATCAACCCACCGCATTGATCGCCCGCGAGAGCAGCACAGTGAGAGTCACAATGGAGAGAGTTACCTGCAGCATCATGAGGGCCTTGGCACTGCGACTGACCGGCACCTCGAGCGTGGGACCAAACGTGGTCATGGTGGCGAAGGACAAGTAAATGTAATCGATGAGCGTAGGTTCTTCCACCCGTCCCGGGCGGCCGGGCATGACGAAAGCCCCACCAAGTGTGGCGCGGTCGAGCACCCAATAGCAGGCGGTGAAGGTAAGAACACTCATCGCCCCGATCGCGCCGACATCCCAGAGACTGGCCAAACCCGTCGCCTTGGCCGTGGCACTGAAGAGCAGCGCACCGACATTGACCACCAAATGGAGAACGGCAAATCCGAGGTAGGCGACCAAACCGGGGAGAATGACCCGGGAGTGCGGGCGGAAGAGGGAAAGCGCGATGAGAGTGAGGAGAAGCAGGAGCAAAAAATTGCTCCCGTAATGAAAAGTCCGCACCACCGCCACGCCGGCCGCCTGCAATTCTCCGCTGGCGCAAAGTTTCTCCGTCACCGCTGTATCAAGCAACTGCACCGACACCATGACCGCGGCCAACCGCCAATGCATGTGCCGGCTCA
>CAMBSX010000023.1 GCA_945870655.1 Chthoniobacter flavus
CTTTGCAGGACATTCTGGCGCGGCGGGCGCGCCAGACAGGCCCTGAGGTCTTGTGGTTGCCGGGGACGGACCACGCGGGGATCGCCACGCAGACGGTGGTTGAGCGCCAGCTGCGCAAAGAAGAGGGTCAGACGCGGCGTGATCTCGGCCGTGAGGCGTTTCTGGAACGGGTGTGGACGTGGAAAGAAAAGCACGGGGGGATCATCATCAAGCAGTTGAAGCGCCTCGGTTGCTCGTGCGATTGGGCGCGCGAGCGCTTCACCATGGACGCGGACTATTCCCGCCAGGTGCAGGAAGTTTTCGTCAAGCTGCATGCCCGAGGGCTCATCTACCGCGGGAAGCGGATGGTCAACTGGTGCCCGGCTTCGCAAACGGCGCTGAGCGACGAGGAAGTCGTCATGAAGCCGGCCAAGGGCAAGCTCTACGTGATGCGCTACGAAGTGGTGGAAGAACCCGGGACGTTTCTCGAAATCGCCACGACGCGTCCGGAGACTTTGATGGGAGACACGGCGGTGGCGGTCCACCCGGACGATCCGCGTTACACGCGTTTGGTCGGCAAGCACGCAGTGCGTCCGTTCCCTCGGGCCGAGATTCCCATCGTGGCCGACACGCACATCGACATGACCTTCGGCACGGGTGTGTTGAAAGTGACTCCGGCACACGACAAGGCGGATTTTGAGATCGGGTTGCGTCACCATTTGCCGGTCATCGACGTGATGAATGCGGATGGCACGTTGAACGAGTTGGCCGGTCCGGAGTTTGCCGGGATGGAACGCTTTGCCGCGCGTGACCTGGCGGTGCAGAAACTCGAGGAGATGGGACTGCTGGTACGGGTGGAAGATTACGACAACAATGTCGGCTTCAGCGAGCGGGCAGACGTGCCGATCGAGCCGCGGCTGAGCGAGCAGTGGTTTTTGCGGTATCCGCAGGTGCCGGCCGCCTTGGATGCGGTGGTCTCGGGCCGGATCCGGTTTGTGCCCGGGCGCTGGGCGAAGATTTACGAGCACTGGATGACGAACATCCAAGATTGGTGCATCAGCCGCCAGTTGTGGTGGGGGCACCGTATTCCGGTCTGGTATCGGAAAGATGACCCGTCGGTCATGCACGTCGGAATCGATGCCCCGGCCGATGCGGACCACTGGCGGCAGGATGACGACGTGCTCGATACCTGGTTCAGTTCGTGGCTCTGGCCTTTCGCCACGATGGACGAGGCGGCGCGGAAGAAATTTTATCCGACCAATGATCTGGTGACCGGGCCGGATATCATCTTTTTCTGGGTGGCGCGCATGATCATGGCCGGCTTGGAGTTCACCGGAGAGGTGCCGTTCAAGAACGTCTTCTTCACCAGCATCATCCGCGACCTCAAGGGCCGCAAGATGTCGAAGAGTCTGGGCAATTCCCCCGATCCGCTCGACCTGATGGCCAAATACGGTGCCGACGGATTGCGTTTCGGTCTCATGCGCATCGCGCCGCATGGGCAGGATGTGCGGTTCGACGAGAACCAGATCAAGGAGGGCCGCAATTTTGCCAACAAACTGTGGAATGCGGCCCGCTTCCGCGAAATGCAGGGGGAATCAGCGCAGGGTAAAACGCTGGGGGAGCAAGAACTTTCGCCTTACTCGGTCGCCCTGCTCGTCGCTTTTGACACGATGCACGCGGGCTACCGGCGGGCCTTGGATGAGTTCCATTTTCACGAGGCCGCGGCCCTGCTCTACGAGTTTTTCTGGAGCACGTATTGCGATTGGTATGTCGAGTCGAGCAAAGCCGAGTTGGCCGCCGGCGGTGAGGCGGCCGAAGGGGTCCGCGCCGTGATGGACCATGTTTTGAGCGGTTATCTGCGTCTGCTTCATCCTTTCATGCCGCACATCACGGAGGAGCTTTGGTTGCGTCTCGGCTTTGCCCGGGGCGAGGGAAAGTCGGCAATGATTCTTTTTGCCGCCCCGCCTCCGGATGATTCCTTGCCGCAGGTGGCCGCGGAGGAGAAAGCCCGCGCCTCCAATGCGGTGCAGGCGGTTTACGATGCGGTGCGGAATGTCCGTGTGCTCCGGGCGGAGTTCAAAGTGCCCGCCAACCGTGAATGTGCCGTCTATCTGGCCCGCGAACCTGCTTTTGCCGGCCTCGATTTGTCGGTCTTCCGCCTGCTGGCCAAGGCCTCCCAGCTCGAAGAACCCGGTGCGGATCAACCGCCCAAGAAAATGCCGCACACTCCGACGCCGCTCGGCGAGGTTTACTTGGATCTGGAAATCGACGTGGTCGCGGAGCGCAAGCGGCTGGCCTCGGAAATCGCCAAGGTCGACGCCGAGATTGCCAAGGTGAAAGCCAAGCTCTCGGACGAATCTTTTGTCCGTGGCGCTCCCGCCGAGGTGCTCGGGACCTTCAAGCAGCGCGCGGACGACTGGCAGGCCAAGCGCCTCAAGCTAGAGGCTGTGCTCAACTCTCTTTGAGGGATCCGACGATGGAACTAACCACCCGTCTGCGGCGCAACCGGGCCAGCGAAGGCCTGCGGCGGATGACCAGTGAAACGCGACTCAACGTGGCCAATCTGGTTTACCCGCTTTTTGTCCACGACGGGGATGGCAACGAGCCCGTCGCGTCGATGCCCGGAGTGGAGCGGCGAAGCGTGAAGGATTTGGTCCGCGAATGCCGCGAGGCTTTCGATCTGGGCATTCCCGCGGCGGCCATCTTTCCGGTCATCGACCGGGCTGGCAAAGATTCGCGCGGATCGCATGCCCTTTCGCGGGACAACCTGCTTTTCCGCGCTTTGCGCGAGGTGAAAGTGGCCGTGCCCGAATTGGTGCTCGTGGCTGATGTCGCCTTGGATCCTTACACCGATCACGGGCACGACGGCGTGCTGACCAAGGACGGACGCGGCGTGGACAATGACCCGACGGTGGAAATTCTCTGCGCCTTGGCGGTGATGGAAGCAGAGGCGGGGGCGGATGTGGTAGCCCCTTCGGACATGATGGACGGGCGCGTCGGGGCGATTCGTGGTGCGCTCGATGCGTCCGGCCGGATTGATGTTTGTATACTGGCTTACGCCGCAAAATTCGCCTCGGCCTATTACGGTCCGTTCCGTGATGCGGTGGGCAGTGCGCAGACTGCCCCGATCTCGAAGGCGACCTATCAGCTCGATCCGGCCAACGTCCGCGAGGCCTTGCGCGAGGTGGAGTTGGACGAGCGGGAGGGGGCGGACCTGGTCATGGTCAAACCGGCGGGGCCTTATCTGGACGTGATCCGGGCGGTGCGGGAGCGGACGAAGCTGCCCCTCGCGGCTTATCAGGTGTCGGGAGAATACGCCCAAATCCACGCGGCGGCGCAGGCGGGATGGCTCGACTACAACCAATGCCGTGACGAGTCGCTGATGGCGATCAGGAGGGCGGGGGCGGATCTGATTTTGACTTATTTCGCGCGGGAGATGGCGGAAAAACTCAACCGCTAACGGGCGACGAGTCCGGCGGCCCTCGGCCCTGGGCGGAGGATCAGCCCGGGGGCCAGTCGAGGGGGCGTCCGCCGAGGAGGTGAATGTGGAGATGGGGGACGCTTTCGCCGGCGTGGGGTCCGTGGTTGATGACCAGACGGTAGCCGCTTTGGTCCAACCCCTGTTCCTTGGCGATATCACGCGCGGCGAGGAGAAGGCGACCGAGGAGTTCGCTGTCGTTTTGGCGGGCTTCGCCGATGCGCGGGATAACCCGCTGCGGGATAACGAGGATGTGGACCGGGGCCTGCGGGTTGATATCGCGGATGGCGAGCACCTCGTCGTCGTTGCGCACGATGTCGGCCGGGATCTCCCCGGCCGTGATGCGTTCAAAGAGGGTCATGTCAGTTCTACTTCCACCCCGCGTTTGCGGCGGAGGCGCACGGCTTGCCCGCGGACATGCGCGACGATTTCATTGCGCAGCGCGGCGCAGTCCTTGCGCCAGCTGCGCGCGCGGCGGAGACGCTTGACGCAGGCGGCAAGATCGCAGAATTCGATGCGGGAGGTGCGGGAGGCGAGGACGCGGCACAGGGTGCGGTCGAGTTCATGGAAGAAAGCGAGTTCGTAGCCCGCACCGGCGGACTCGGCCAGCGCAGCGAGGGATATGCGCACGGGCGGTTCCGGAAGCCGGAAGCCGCGGGCGATCTCGGGATAGCCGATTACCTGGAGCACGCTGGAGACGAGGGTGCGCAGGCACTGACTGGCGATGATGTTCTCTTCGAATTCGCGTTCGAGGTAGGCTGTCACGCTCTCGGCCACGTGAGGGGCGAGCCACCAGCGAAGGTATCCCGCAGACTCCGCGGCCTCAGCCACGGCACGCTCGAGCCAGACGCGCTCGTATTTGACGGCACGCTGGTCGGCGAGTCGGACGAGCGGAAGGTTGTCGGCGAAAGCGATCACGAGAAAGGTGCGGGTCGAGGAACGGGAGTTGGGAAAACTAAACGGGGATGGGGGACTTGGGTGCGGTGAAGAGTTCAGGTTGGTCGGCCCGCCGCGGGGTGCGCTTTTTCATTTGTTCGACTTCGTCGACGAATTCGCCGGCTTCCTGGAACTGCCGGTAGATCGACGCAAAGCGCACGTAGGCTACCGGATCAATGGTTTGGAGCTTTTCCATGGCGCGCAGGCCGATGAGGCGGCTCGGCACTTCGCGTCCGGTTTCGACGCCGAGTTCGGTGACGATTTCATCCACGAGGCGCTCGAGGATTTCCAGCTTGATCGGGCGTTTCTCGCAGGCCTTGGAGAGACTGCTGACCAATTTGTAGCGGTGGAAGGGTTCGATGCGCCCGCCCCGTTTGAGGACGCGCAATTCGATTTGTTCGATGGTTTCGTAGGTCGTGTAACGGGTGGCGCAGGCGAGGCATTGGCGGCGCCGGCGGATCCGATCGCCGTCTTGAATCAACCGCGAGTCGATGACGCGATCACGCATGTCTCCGCAACGGGGGCAACGCATAGTGTTTTCAGCTGACTAGACGGAGAGAACACCACAACAGGTTGTGGTGTCAATAGCCTTGACCGTGTTTTCCTTTCACCGGGGTCGTCTCGTCGTTACAAGTGACGTGTGAAGACGCGCGTGTTTTTGGTCCGTCACGGGGCTACCGTGCTTTCCGCGGAAGACCGGTTTGCGGGGGCCACGAATGTGGAACTGAGCGATGTCGGCCGGCAGCAGGCCTCCGCGTTGGCCAAGCGCTTGGCAGATCAACCGATCGCAGCGTGTTATGCTTCGCCTTTGGACCGCACGATGGAGACCGCCCGGATTCTGGCCCAGCCGCACGGTTTGACGGTGCAAGCCGAGACCGGTTTTCTCGAGATCAACCACGGGGTGTGGGAGGGACTTACCCGTGGGGAGGCCGAGACGAACTTCGGCGACATGTATGAGAAATGGGAGTCCGACCCCTACAACTTCGCCCCGGATGGCGGGGAGACGGGGTTGGCCGTGGCCGCAAGGGCCATGCCGGCCTTGCTCCATGCGGTGGGCGAGCATGCCGGCGAAATGATTTGCGTGGTGTCGCACAAGGCGACGATTCGTTTGCTCCTCGGTGCGGTTCTCGGATTCGACCCGCGGCGGTATCGTGACCATCTCGATTTGAATCCGGCCTCGCTGACCATCTTGGATTTCCGCGATGCGATGGAAGCGCGACTTACTTTGTACAACGATGTCGCGCACTATGCGGCGAACGGACTGGCCATTCCCCCGGTGCCGGGCGGACGGTTGTCCAAAGTCTGGGGGGACGGGAAACGATAGATTCCCAGCCTCTGCAGCCGGGGGCGGCAAGGCGTTTAGACCGAGGTGAGATCGTGGATCTCCCCGGTCAGGGGATTGCGCTGCAGGTGGCGCAGTCCGTTTGGGGTGCCAATGATCAGATCGTGGGTCATGCCAAGGAAGAGGCCGTGTTCGACGATGCCGGTGCGGGCGCGGAGTCCGGCCGCCAGTTCTCCGGGATCGGCGATGGGCCCGAAGGTGCAGTCGTAAATGATGTTGCCTTCGTCGGTCCTGAAAGCCGTGCCATCCTCTTTAGTGCGGAGGACGGGGCGGCCGCCGAGTTGTTCAAGGAAAAGCCGCTGGGATTCTGCGCCGAACGGGACGACTTCGACCGGCAGAGCATGACGGGTGCCCAGTTGCGGTGACATTTTGGCTTCGTCGACAATGATGATTTGCCGCTTGGTCGCTTGGGCGACGATCTTCTCGTGGAAGAGCGCGCCGCCGCCGCCCTTGATCAAATTGAGTTGCGGGTCGACCTCGTCGGCGCCGTCGATCGTCAGGTCGATCAAGGCCGGGCCGGCTTGGTCGAGCATGGGGAGCCCGGCCTCGCGGGCGGCGCGGGCCACTTCCGTGGAGGTGGCGAAGGTCGTGATGCCGGGCAATTCTCCGGCCTTGTAGCGGCGGGCGATTTCGCGAACGGCATGGATGGCCGTCGAGCCGGTGCCGAGGCCGACGGTCATGCCGGGTTCAACGAAGCGGACGGCATGGATGGCGGCTGCTTTTTTCAGCGCGTCGCGTTCGGCGGCGGGAGCGGGCATCGGGGGATTATGACCGAATGGCCGGGGGGGCGGGAGGATTTTCCACCCTGGGCCCCACGGGCCTTGACCTGCCGCGGGGCGGGACGGAGTATCACCCAATCGGCACGCAAGGCGTGCTGCCACCCATGGAAGAGGTCGTGCGCAATCAGATCCGCGAGTTTCTTGCCGGCAAAGGCCTGCGCAAGACCTCGCAACGTGACGCCATCATCGAGGCGGCCTTCAGTACGGACCGCCACTACACGGCGGACGAGTTGCTCGACATGGCGCGGGATATCGAGCGGACGGTGAGCCGGGCAACGGTCTACCGCACCTTGCCGATTTTGGTCGGGAGCGGGTTGCTGCGCGAACTGGACCTCGGCCAGGGGCGCAAGGTGTATGACCCCAATTTCGTCGACCATCCGCACCACAACCATCTTATCTGTCTCGATTGCCAGAACATCCTCGAATTCGAGGACCTCAACATGGAACTCCTCGAGAACTGCATGGCCAAGCGCATGGGGTTCACTCCGGCCAACAAGCAGGTGCGCATCGAGGCGCGATGCGACGAGTTGAAAATCAACGGGGTCTGCCGCAAGGGCGGGCGCGAGGTTTTTGCCTCGGCAGTTTGATTTAATTTATGTGGCACGGACGCTTCAGCAAAGATCCTTCGGCCCGTTTACGCGCTTACGGCCAGTCGGTTTCTTTCGACCAGCGGCTCGCTTTGCCTGACATCGCGGGGTCGAAGGCGCACGCGGCGGCTTTGCGCAAGGCGCGGCTGCTGACCGCGGATGAACTGAAGTCGATTCACCGGGGTCTTGAATCCATCGCGCGGGAGATAAGGGCGGGCAAATTTGTCTGGCGCGAGGAGTTGGAGGACGTGCACATGAATATCGAGGCGGCACTGACCCGAAAGATCGGGGCGTCCGGAGCCAAGCTGCACACCGCCCGGTCCCGCAACGACCAGGTGGCCACGGACCTGCGGCTCTGGATGCGGGAGGTGACGGTCGATCTCGTTGCCGCGGTGCGGGGTTTGCAGAAATCACTCGTTGGTCTCGCGGTGCGGGGGGGTGAGGCCATCATGCCCGGTTACACCCACCTGCAAAGGGCACAGCCTGTGCTCGCCGCACATCATGTGCTGGCCTACGTGGAAATGCTCGATCGCGACGCGGGGCGGCTGGCCGACGCAGCGCGGCGCGCCAACGTGCTGCCTTTGGGGTCCGGGGCGCTGGCCGGATCGACCATTGCCTTGGACCGGCGCTTTATCGCGCGTCAGCTCGGTTTCGATGACGTGTCGGCAAACAGCATGGATGCGGTCTCCGACCGGGACTTCGCCTGCGAGTTCCTTTCAGCCTGCGCCATCACGGGGATGCACCTTTCGCGGTTGTGCGAGGACACGATCCTTTGGGCTTCGAGCGAGTTCGGTTTTTTGGCGTTGAGCGATGCGCACACCACGGGCTCCAGTCTGATGCCGCAGAAGAAAAATCCGGATATCGCGGAGTTGGCCCGGGGAAAAACGGGTCGCCTCTACGGAAATCTTGTTTCCCTGCTCACCACGCTGAAGGGATTACCGCTGGCTTACAACCGGGACTTGCAGGAAGACAAAGAGCCGGTCTTCGACTCGGCCGACACGCTCGGCGCGTCGCTCGAAATCCTGGCCGAGATGTTCGGGGCGGCGCGGTGGGACAAACGGCGCATGGCGGCGGCGGCGGACGACGCGCTTTTGGTGGCGACGGACTGGGCGGACTACCTCGTCCGCAAAGGGCTGCCTTTCCGCGAGGCGCACCGGGTGGTCGGGACCTTGGTGGCCCTGAGTGCGCAGCGCAGGGTGACCTTGCGTGATTTGTCGCTCGACGACCTGCAGGCGGAAAGCAAGTTGTTCAAGGCTGACGCGATGAAGTGCCTTGATGCGGCACGTTCTCTGCGGGCCCGCACCGCGGAAGGTGCGCCCTCGCCGAAGCGGGTGGCAACCCGTCTGGCTTGGTGGGGCAAGCGTTTGGCCTCCGCCAAGTCATGAGCGACGGCTGGGCGTTGATGCGCGAAGAGGTGCTTCTGGAGACTCCGCATTTGCGGGTAACTCAGGAAACCGTGCGCACCCCATCGTGTCCGCAGGGACGCGAGTGGACCAAGGTGACGAGAAAAGTCGGCGTGACGGTTGCGCCGCGGTTGCCGGACGGCTCGTTTGTCCTCATTCGCGAGGAGCGTGTTCCGGCGCGGCGGGAGTTCTGGCAATTTCCCGCGGGCCAAGTCGACGGGGAGGCGACGGTGCCCGCCATCGAGCAGGCGGCACGCCGGGAGTTGCGTGAGGAGGCGGGGTGCGAGGTGGCGGGAGACATGGAATATCTGGGCAAGTTTTTCACCTCGCCGGGGTTCACCGACGAGACAACGCACCAATTTCTCGCCACCGAGGTCCGATGGGACCCGCGGGCCACCGGCCATGATGCCGAGGAGCAAATCCTCGAGATCAAGGCCTTCCCGCCCGGTGAGTTGCGCGAGATGATCGCCTGCGGGGTGATCGAGGACGCCAACACCTTGGCATTGTATGCGCGTCTGGCAGCGGGGAGGTGGGTATGAGCCTGCAAAAGTTCCTCAAGTTCCGCGATGAGCGCGACACGCCGAAGCCTTTCCTCGAACATGTCGAAGACTTGCGGGGCATGGTGGTGCGCATGGCCATCGCTCTCGGGATCTGCATGATCTTGGCCTTTGTTTTTCGCGGAGTGCTCGCGTCTTTTGTCCAGGCGCCTTTGCTTGCGGTGGATCCGGGCCGGGTCGACAACTTGCAATCGCTCGGGGTGGCCGATTCGATGACCATCTCCTTCAAGTTGGCTTTCTATGCCGGGTTGGTCGTTTCCTTTCCGGTCTTGCTTTATTTTCTCGCGGAGTTCGTGCTCCCGGCCCTGAGCAAAAAGGAGCGCCGAGTCGTGCTCCTGGCTTCGATCGTCGGTTTCGGTCTTTTTCTCGGCGGGGCGGCCTTCGCCTTTTACGCCGTGCTCCCGGCGGCGCTGGAATTCTTTTTCCAAGACGCGCAAATGATGCAGTGGCGCCCGACCTGGACGGTGGGGGAGTATTACAGCTTCACCACCCAATTCGTCCTGGCCTTCGGCCTGGCCTTCGAGCTTCCGGTCGTGGTGCTTGCCTTGGTCAAGGTCGGCCTGCTCGAGCACGGACAAATGCAGTCCACGCGGCCTTACGCGATTGTGGTCATTTTTTTGCTGGCCGCGGTGATCACGCCGACGCCCGATATTTTCACGCTCATTTTGATGGGGGCTCCGATGGTGCTGCTCTACGAGGCCTGCATCTGGATCGCGCGGTGGATGGAGAGTCGGGACGGGCCGATCACCGACGGCGCGGGCCCGCACGACTGAAAGCCTGGTCACAACGGAGGAGGCCGGCCCCGCAGCGGCGAGCGAGGATCGCTTGGTTGGGGTCGAAGACACCGATCCTTTTGGTCATAGCAACAACCCGGAAGGACCCATTTGTTTAAGCAACCCGCTTCCAAGCGGTCCTTTCCTTGGTAAGCTGCCCGGATGCGGATCGTGTCCTTATTGCCCAGTGCGACGGAGATCGTGGCGGATTTCGGACTGGCCGGGGATTTGGTCGGACGGTCGCATGAGTGCCAGTGGCCGGAGGAGGTGCGGGAGGTGCCGGTGGTTTCGGCCAGCCGGATTGATCCGACGGCATGGGACAGTCGGCAAATCGACGCGGCGGTGCGGGCGGCGGTGGAGGCCGGGGAGGCGCTTTACGCGGTCGATGCCGAGATGCTCGCGTCACTGCATCCGGACATCATCATCACCCAGGATCTTTGCCGCGTTTGTGCCGTGGCGGACGGAGACCTTGCTCCGGTGGGGGCTCGCGTGATTTCGCTCGGGCCGCGGACCTTGGAGGAGGTGGCGGCGTCGGTGCGCTACCTCGGGCGGGAGTTGGGCGTGGCCGGGAAGGGCGAGTTTTGGGCGGATGAGATGCTTCGGAGGATCGACCGGGTCCGTCATGCGGTGGCCGGTCGGACTCGTCCCCGGGTGTTTCTGGCCGAATGGATGGATCCGCCGTTTGCCAGCGGTCATTGGATTCCGGAGATGGTCGAAGCCGCCGGGGGCCTGGAGGTCATGGGCCGGGCCGGTGAGCGTTCGGTCGGCACGACGTGGGAGGCGGTGCGGGCGGCCCGTCCGGAGTTGGTCATCGCCGCACCGTGCGGGTTCGATGAGGAGCGGGCGACACGGGAAGCCGCTTTGATTGATCCCGGTTGTCCGGTCGTGGCGGTCGATGCGGACCGCTTTTTCGTGCGGCCGTCACCGTCTCTGGCCCGTGGCGTGGAAATCCTCGCGCGGATTTTCCACGGGGTTGATCTGGCTGCGGGTTGAGGATTCAATGCGCGGGGTGAAGTTGCACCAGACCATTTCGTTGGACCGTCCTTTGCTTGTCGTGGCGTTGGAGGAAGAAGCGCAGCATTTGCATGTTTCCGATCTGCCGGTGCTGGTCACAGGAGTGGGCAAAGTGCGTGCCGCCGCGGCTCTGGCCTCGGTCTTGGCGCGGCAGCGTCCTTCGCGGGTGATCAATCTGGGCACCGCGGGGGGCTTGCGCGAGGGGATCGAGGGCACGCAGGTGGCGGGACGGGTCGAGCAGCATGATTTCGAGGATGAGAAGATTTTCGGGCTGACTGGGGAACACTTCGGCGCGCCCATCGAGCTGGGGCTAAACGGACCGGTCCTCGGGTCCGGTGATGCTTTTGTCGACAGCGCGGCGATGCGGGCGGGGTTGGCTGCCCGCGGGATCGATTTGGTCGACATGGAGGGTTATGCCATCGCGTTCACCGCGCAGCAGTTCGGTCTGCCGGTGACTTTGGTCAAAGAAATCAGTGATCCTGCGGACGAAGGGGCGGCAAAGACGTGGCGGGAATCGATCGACGATTGTGCCGAGCGTCTGGGGGAATGGCTCCGCCGCGAATTGCGCGGGTCTTGACGGTCTGCGGCGGGTTGTGGAGGCTGGGACCCTTATGAACATCGACGCTTACACGAAAATTGTCCTCACCGTGATCGCCGGGTGCCTGCTTTTCATGGTCGGGCGGGATATCACGGTTGTTCCCTCCGCCCATGCGCAAAGCAGTGCGCAGGTTACGGACGTCAACATTGTGCAGATTGCCGGTTCCGCAGTCAGTGCGCCGGGGAACAGCCGGTTCGAGGCCTCGTTGCCGGTCACGATTTTGGAGCGGTAGCGCCGCTGCGCCGGGAAGGCCCTCCGCGTTTTTCGCAAAAGTACGTTGCCAGGGGGACGGATCCGGGTGCGGCAGCGGGCTTGGCGGGAGAGGGGAGAATAAAAAACACGCCGCCGGGCTTTCGGGCCGCGGCGGCGTGGTGTGATTGACGGCAGGGCCGCGAATTTTACTCGGCGTCCTTTTTGTCCTTCTTAGGTGCCGGCTTTTTTTTGGTCGCCTTCGGCTTTTCAGCCGCGGGCTCGGCCACGGTTTCGACCGTGGCGGTGTCGACCCATTCCAGAACGGCCATCGGCGCGCTGTCGCTTTTGCGCGGCCCGAGTTTGACGATGCGCGTGTAGCCGCCGGCACGGGAGGCCGAGCGGGGTGCGATTTCATCGAACAGTTTCTTCACCGCGGCGGCTTGGTGCAGATATGCCGTCGCAGTGCGGCGAGCATGCAGGGTTCCTTTTTTGCCCAGAGTCACCATTTTTTCCGCGAGCGGGCGTGTCGCCTTGGCTTTGGCCAGAGTGGTACGGATACGCTGGTGGATGATGAGGCTGCAAACCTGATTGGCCAGCAGGGAGTCGCGGTGGGCCTGCGAGCGGCCGAGTTTGACGGTCTTGTTTTGGTGCCTCATGGCTTATTTCTTTTTGGTTTTTGACTCGTCTTCTTCCTCGGCGGGTTTTTCCGCTTCGGGCTGGACCTCGATGAGGCCGGGCTCGAATTTCAGGCCGAGGCCGAGTTGGAGTTCCTCGAGCTTGTCCTTGATCTCGTTGAGCGACTTCTTGCCGAAGTTGCGGTATTTGAGCATCTCGGCTTCGGACTTCAAGGCCAGTTGGCCGACGGTCGTGATGTTGGCGTTGTTGAGGCAGTTGGCCGCACGGACACTCAATTCGATCTCGTTGACCGACATGTTGAGTAGTTTCTTGAGTTTGGCGTTTTCCTGGCTGACGGCTTCCGGGGTCTGGTCGAACTCGACTTGTGCGTCGTCGTTGCCGACAAAAACATCGAGGTGGTGACGGAGGATAGCCGCGGACTGGAGCAGAGATTCGTCGGGCGTGATGCGTCCGTCGGTCCAGACCTCGAGCACGAGTTTGTCGTAGTCGGTGCGTTGTCCCACGCGGGTGGCCTCGACGGCATACTTCACGCGGGTGACAGGGGAGAAAATGGAGTCGATGGCGATAACCCCGATGGCTTGGTCGGTTGTTTTGTTCTCATCTCCGGTGGAGAAGCCACGTCCTTTGCGCACGTTCATCTCGATGGAAAATTTCATTTTCTTGTCGAGCGTGGCGATGTGCTGCTTGGGGTTGAGGACTTCGCACTGGTTGGTCGAAGCGATATCGGCAGCGGTGACCGCACCTTCTTTGTTCACGTTGAGCACGACGCGGTGCGTGTCGTGGTCGTGGGTGTTGAATTTGACCTGCTTGAGATTGAGGATGATTTCCACCACGTCCTCGACGACGCCGGGAATGGTCTGGAACTCATGATTGACTCCTTCGATTTGGATCGAGGTGATGGCGGCACCCTCGAGCGAAGAGAGAAGCACACGGCGGAGCGAGTTGCCGACGGTGTGGCCGTAGCCGGCCTCGAAGGGTTCCGCGGTGAACTTCGCGTAGGTGTCGGTGGAAGTCTTCTCGTCTTTGACGAGAGACTTGGGCATTTCGAAACGTCCAAGACGAACTGGCATAGTGTTTGGTTGGTATGATGTGTCGCCGGGTTTCCCTTGGCGCGTATGACCCAGGAGACGAGGCTCTGGGGCCCAAGGACCTACGGCGCGATGAATGACGCGCAACCGGTTAAAGTATTCCGTCCTGATCAGAGCACAAGGAAAATCTGCTACTCGGTCAGGATTCCGTCCGCCTGGAGGCCGCCGCGGGTGGCACGGAAGACCTCCCGGCTGACCGGATGGGAGGCGGTAAGATGGCTCCGGAGAAGGGCTCCGGCTTCCGGCGGCGGGATGCGTCCGGCCAAGCGCGGGTAAAGAGCGATGGTATTGCGGTGCGGCACGATGACATGGAATCCGTCGCCAAGGAGCGGTTCGAAGCGGCGGTAGAAGGCGGGGCTCAAGACAAGGCAGGTGAGGAGGGGTTCGTCGCCGGTAATGAGGATGCGGTCGATGACCTGTCCGTGGCCCCGGCGGACGTCGACCCTGGCGGCGTCCAACCATGCTTCACCATCCTTCGCGGCCCGCTCACGGGCCCAGCGCATCGCGCCGCGGGTGGTCGCATATTCGAGGAGGCCCAGTTCCCCCGGACGAGCCACGGCAAGGATGGCGGTGTCTGACGCGGGGATGTTTTCGTGCAGCGGGGGGCGTTCGAAGGACGGCACAACAACGAGGCGCCAGCCGGGGTCGGGGGACTCATCTGCCAGAGCCGATGCGCTGGCAAGGAGGAAGACAAGAAAAGCGCGCTTGCCGCGGCGGCGTGGTCTGGTAGCGGTCATGGACGATGATTACCTATCTCGATGGCACTTTGCGCGAGGTCTGGCCGACGCAGGTCGTGGTGGAGGTTCACGGGATAGGTTACGAGGTTTTGATCCCGCTCTCCAGCTACGATCGCTTGCCGCAGCCGGGACAACCAGTCCGGCTATTGACCCACTTGCAGGTGCGGGAGGACGCCCATATTTTATTCGGGTTCGCTTCGCCGGAAGAGCGGGACCTGTTCCGGCTGCTCGTCACGCGGGTCAGCGGGGTGGGGCCGAAATTGGCGCTCGCGGTCCTCAGCGGGATGGACGTTATGCGTTTCAAGGCGGCGGTGGTTGATTCCGACACCGCGTCGATCGCCAAGATCAGCGGGCTGGGCAAAAAGACGGCTGAGCGGATCGTTCTCGAGCTGAAGGACAAACTCGGGGTGGCGGCGGCGTGGGAAGCAGCCAGTGCGGACAAGGCGCCGAGCGCGGAGGTGCGGGCGGCCAATGATGCGGTGCTGGCCCTTATTGCCTTGGGCTACCGGCAGGTCGACGCGGCGAAAGCGGTGCGGGAAGTGTCCCTGAAGAACAAGGAAGCGGGGACGGAGGAATTGGTCCGATTGGCTTTGAAGGGACTGGTGTGAGCACGGCGGCGGCGGAAGATGAGCGTAGCGTGCGGGCTGCCCGTATCCGGTCGGCTCTGCCGCCTGGCGGTTTGTTCGCTGGAAAGGAATGGCGGGTGGCGGCGGAGCCGTTCCGCTTGCCGTCGGGGATGGTCGGAGAGTTGGAGAAACTCGGATTCCGGCTGCGCAAATTTGTCGAAGCGGGCAATCGACTCTACCGGCTGAGCGTGGCGGGGAAGCGTCCGGCTTGGATCGCAGAGCTGCTTGATCGCGGGAAGCCGCGGGAGCTAATCGAGCTGGCGCGGGCGAAACCGCTGGCCGATGCGGTGCCCCGGGTGATCCGGCCGGATGTGATCCTCACGGAGGGTGGTTTTATCATGGCTGAATTGGACAATGTGCCGGGCGGGATCGGCCTGACCGCATGGTTGAACGAGGTTTATGCGGCCGAGGGATTCTCGGTGGTCGGGGGCCGGGGGATGGACGAGGGATTCCGTGTTCTCGCTGGCGGAGGCGACATTATGATTTCGGGCGAGGCGGCGGATTACCGGCCGGAAATGGAGTGGATGGCCGCGCGCGTCGGGGCGCGGGTGGTCCAGGCGGAGGAGGCGCCGGCTGATTTGCGGAACAACCTCTACCGGTTCTTCGAACTCTTTGACCTGCCGAACATTCCGGGCTCGATGGAACTTCTGCATGAAGTGGCGGAAAGCCGGCGTGCCATGACGCCCCCGCCCAAGCCGTGGATTGAGGAAAAACTCTGGTTCGCGCTTTTTTGGCTGCGTCCGCTGGCCGACTTTTGGATCCGGGAGCTGGGGGAAAAACATTTCGTGGCGCTGCAAAAAGTGATTCCGCGCACATGGTTGATGGATCCTCGGCCGCTGCCCCCGACGGGAGTTTACCCGGGGTTGGAGATCCAGAGCTGGGAGGAACTGAAGAAGTTCAGCCAGCGCGAGCGCGAGTTGGTCTTGAAGGTCAGCGGGTTCTCCGAATTGGCCTGGGGATCCCGCAGCGTGAAAGTCGGCCAGGATTTGTCGCAGGAGGACTGGGCAAGGGCGGTGGACAGCGCGTTGGGCGACTGGGAGGTCCGGCCGTGGATTTTGCAGAAGTTCCATCATTCCCGGGTGGTGGAGATGGATTATGCGGAGGCCGGCGCCGGCGGTCGCGCGCCTTTGCTCCAAAAAATGAAAGGCAGGGTGCGGTTGTGTCCGTATTTTTTCTGCGGAGAGCGGGAGACGAAGCTCGGCGGGGTGCTCGCTACGGTTTGTCCGGCGGACAAGAAGCTGCTGCACGGAATGCGGGATGCCATTTTGGCCCCCGTGGTGGCATGATGATGAGGTCGATGCATCCGCTGATGCCACGGCTCAGAGTCATGGTCCTCCTTGGTGTGGTGTCCTTTTTAGCGGGCTGCGCGGCAAGGCAGGGATTGATCGTCGAACCGGGCAAGCCGGAGACGGTGTACGATGTGAAACCGGCCGCCGTGCTGCACGGGAAAGCCTCGTATTATTTCGGGCGTTGGATCGGAAGGAAGACGGCGAACGGGGAAATCTACCGGGCGGCGGATGTCACGGCGGCGCACAAGACGCTTCCGTTCCACACCATGGTCCGCGTGACCAACTTGAAGAATGGCAAATCGGTCATTGTGCGCATCAACAACCGCGGTCCTTACGTCAAGGGGCGGATCATCGACCTGAGTCTGGTCGCCGCACAGCGCATCGAGATGACCAAGGCGGGGGTGGTGCCGGTGCGGGTCGAGGTCTTGCGGAAGATTCAGGTTCTGCCGAAGCCGAACCGTCAATTGACCGCCCGGGAAAAACGGACGTCGAAAAAACGTGCGGCGGAGGAGGCCGCGCAGGAAAAACCGGCCGCCCGCTCCGGACCCGGCGGGGTGTTTTCGTTCCTTCGGTCTGCGGCCTAACCCCGCAGGCTGCCATCGCGCTTGGTTCGGGCCTGGGCGGGAGCCGCTGGCGGTCGTGTCCTGCTTTGGGGAGGGCGGTTGCCGGGACAAGCTCGGCGCGGTGTCTATGGTTGCAAGATACGCGTTGCGGCGGGTCTTGGCCGGCGATTAAGGTCGCATGATGAGCTCAATACCCTCGGGATCCTCGCTTGAAGAAGAGGCCAAACGCCTCGAGGAAATGTCCGTGGCCCTCATCCAGGACAACAACTGGCAGGCTCTCGAGCAGCTTTTGTCACCGGCTTGCCAGTTTGTCACCGGTCAGGGTTCCTGCGATCGCGCCGAAGCGATCCAACTGATGAAGGAAATGCATTTGGGCGAAGTCCGCTTCAAGGATTTCAAGGTTACCCGAGCAGGCGCCAATCTTATCGTCAGTTTTTGGCTCAGCGCGTCCGAGACGATCGGAGGCAAGGTGCTCCCGACCGAATTCTCGCCGCGTTTGAGTGTCTGGCAACGTGAAGGGTCGGCTTGGCAATGCATCGCTTACAGCGTTTTCAATCGGGTCTAAGGCACCGCCGCCGACGCTGCGACGGTTGATCAGCGTGGGGCGAGGATGCGGACCAGGAGTTGCTGCAAGATGAGCGCGGGGTCGGAGCCGGTGGACATGATGGAGGTGGTTGCTTCGGCGCAAGCCACGGTGGCCCCGGCCAGTTCTTGCGCTTTGAAACGCCTGGCTTCCTGGGCGGAAAGGTAGAAGCCGTAGGCATTGAAGGTGCCGTCCTTTTTGCGCGGAAGGATTTCCCGCGCGTCGACGTGGAGTTGTTCGAGGGCGGATTGGAAGGCGGGATAGCTAGGCGGGACCCGGAGCCCGTATTCTTCGATCAGAACGGCGGCGGCGGTCAGGCGCTGGACGGTCGGCATGATGGCGGCGTAAAGGAGACCTACGGGGTCTTCGCCTTGGGTGAGGAGTTTCTGCAGGCAGTTGCTGGCGTTGCGCAGATTGCGGCGGGCGAGGCAATTGCCCAGTTCGAAGATGATGCCGCGCCGGGTTTCGGGGACGAGGAGGCTGATGTCGTCATCGAGGATTTCGCGGCGCTCGTCGCCGAGGTAGGTGTCGATCTTGTCGAGTTCGTTGAGGACTTGGCGCGTGTCCGAACCGACGGAGGCGGCGAACCTTTCGAGGGCGTCGGGATGGAATTTCAGTTTGCGGTCGCGGGCGGCCGTGGTGGCCGCTTGGCGGGCGGCTTCGTCTTCGTCAAAGCGGGGCCCGCCGGAGGGTTTGTCGAGGATTTCAGTGGCGGCGAGTTTGACCAGCGACTTGTAGGCGGTGCGGCGTTTGTCGGGACTGACCGCGCTGAGGAGGAAGCGCGTGCCTGTGGGAAGTTCACCTTCGAGGACTTTGAGCAATTCCTCGAGGGCTTCGAGGACGGCCTTGCTGCCGCCGAGTTGGGTGTCGGAAAGGAAGTTGGAGCTTTTCAGCCAGACGAGTTTTTCCGAGGCGAGGAAGCCGGCCATGCTGAGCGAGAGGATGGTTTCGCGGATGACGGAGGCGGCGTGCTCGGCGTTATCCGCGTGGGCGTCGAGGGTTTCGACCGCGAATTCGCCGCCTTCCGCGGGTGCCAACTCGGCCGCGAGTTCCTTGGCGCGCGTCTTGACCGCCATTTCATCATTTCCTGCGACGAAGTGGATCGCGGCGTCCTTGGCGGCTTTTTTGGCTTTGGCGGCGGGCATTGTCAGAGTAGCCAGTTTTCAGTTTTCAGTGAGGTGAGGGAAGCAGGATTGCACCTAGCTGGGAGGAACTTTTTTGACCGTGCAGTTTGGGAGTTGCAATCGATGGGACTTTGGCGCATAGGCCTTCGGAGTTTTACTGAAATGAAACAGGCCACTTTGCTTTTGGTTTGTTCTGCTGCACTCGCCTACCCCGGGAGGGCAATCGGGCAGATGGACGCTTTTGGCAGCGGCACGAACGCTTTTACGATCGAGTTTGTCGCTATTGGCAATCCCGGTAACGCTGTCGATGTCTATCCGGCTCCGGGTGCGGGCTATGGCGCGGTTTCTTACGAGTATCGGATAGGTGCCCGGGAAATTTCGCAGAACCAAATTGACAAAGCCACGCGCGCTGGCCTGGCCAACGTCACCGCGGGCGCGTGGGTGGGCGGCCGGCCGGCCGCAAACATCAACTGGTATGAGGCAGCGGCGTTTGTGAACTGGTTGAACACGAGCACGGGGCGTCAAGGCGCCTACGACCTGACGTGGGACGGGACTGTTTGGAGCATGAACCTTTGGAGCAGCTCCGAGGCATGGACAGCAGGCGGGACAAATCTTTACCGCCACAAGGATACCTATTATTTCCTGCCCAGTGAAGACGAGTGGTACAAAGCTGCATATTACAACGCTGCGGGCACCAACTACTTTCTTTACCCGACGGGGAGTGATTCCGCGCCTGCGGCTGTGGTCAGCGGGACAAACGTGAACACTGCAGTTTTTTTTAGTCCAGCTGCGGTTCCCGTGGTGGACGAGCCCTCTGAGGTATCAGCCGCCGGCGGCTTGAGTGCCTACGGGACCATGGGCCAGGGCGGCAACGTCATGGAATGGAACGAAACTGCCTATACTGGAATAAACAGCCTTTCGTCCGAACAGCGCGCGATCCGGGGCGGATCCTACATTGCTGACGATTTCAGCATGCGCGCGTCGTCCCGCAACTATGATTTGCCAACTTTTGAAGGTGGTAATCTGGGCTTCCGCGTTGCGAGCGTCCCCGAGCCATCGACCTACCTGCTTGTTCTGCTGGGGGCAGGCGCGCTGTACGCTTTAAGAAGGCGGCAGGGCCGGAGCAAAAACTAACCTTTCTAAGAGCGAAAAGAAAAGGTCCGCGCTGAACCGGGTGCGCGGGCCTTACCTTCTGCGTTTTTTCGCGGCGTAGGTGACGGAGCGGCGGGTGGGGGAGATTTTTGCCAGCCCGGTGCCGGCTTTGAGTTCCATGATCTGGTCGCGGAGGAGGGCGGCGCGCTCGAACTCGAGTGCGGCGGAGGCTTCTTCCATTTCTTGGGAGAGCTCGCCGAGGAGGTCCGAGAGGGAAAGGTCCTGGCCGCCCTCGCGGACCATGGA
>CAMBSX010000024.1 GCA_945870655.1 Chthoniobacter flavus
AGAAGGACTGGGTCTGGCCAGCGGGTTCGATCACTTCGCGAGTTGAAAGTCGGAGCCTTCATTTTCGATATCGGTAACGTTCTGGTGCGTTTCCGCCCGGGGCAGGCTGAAGATGCCCTCGCCCGGCTGGGAATGTCATCCGGGTCCGATCTGGATGCGCTACGGGCCCTCGGCCTGCGCTATGAGCGGGGTGATTTGGAACGTGGCCAGTTTTTAGCTGCGGTCGGGGAAGTTCTCGGTTACGCCGGACCCGAAGAAGATTTGTCGCGGGCCTGGCAGGAAATTTTCGAGCCCAACCGGCCGATGTGGCGACTGATCGAGGCACTGCACGGCCACTACCCGCTTTATTTGCTCTCCAACACCAACTGTCTGCACCACGACTATCTCGCGCGGGAATACAGGGTTTTCGAAAAATTTGCCGACGGGGTATTTTCATACCGGGTCAAGTTGATGAAACCGGAGCCGGAAATTTTCGCCCTGGCCCTCCGCCAGTTCGGGGTAAAAGCCGGGTCGACGATCTACCTCGATGATTTGCCGGCCAATGTCGAAGCCGCCCGCGCTGCGGGATTGCGGGCTTTTCAATACCATGCGGACGCGCATGCCGATTGCCTGGCCACCCTGCGTGCGCAGGGTGTGCAATGCGTTTGACTTGCCGTTCGGCGCGCATCTAGGCTCCCGCCCTGTGAAAGAGTCGTACGCGCAGCTCGAGGAGATTTACCGCCGCCCGTTTTTCGACCTCATCGCGGAAGCCCGCCGGGTTCACCAGCGCCATTGGCCGGGGCGCGAAGTGCAACTCTGCACGCTGCTCAGCATCAAGACGGGGGCGTGCAGCGAGGATTGCGGATACTGCTCGCAGAGCGCGCACCACCACACCGACCTCAAGCCGCAGCCTCTCATGACCACGGAGGAGATCTTGCCCCATGCGCGGGCCGCGAAGAAAAACGGGTCGACCCGTTTTTGCATGGGCGCGGCTTGGAAAGGCGTCCGCCCGGGCGACCGGCGTTTTGAATCCGTGCTCGAGACGGTGCGCGAGGTCAGCAAGCTGGGGATGGAGGTTTGCGTGACTCTCGGCCAGTTGGGTGACGACGCGGCGCGCCAGCTCAAGGAGGCGGGGGTGACCGCCTACAACCACAATATCGACACGTCGCCGGAGTATTATCCGGAGATAGTCAGTACCCACACTTTTCAAGACCGCCTCGACACCATCGGCTCGGTGCAGCGCGCCGGAATGCAGGTTTGTTGCGGAGGCATTCTTGGCATGGGCGAAGCGGTCAAAGACCGTCTGCGCATGCTCGAGGTTCTCGCCGGATTCGACCCGCCTCCCGAGAGCGTGCCGATCAATTGCCTGGTCGCGATCGAGGGCACTCCGCTGGAGGACGCCCACCCGGTGGACATCTTCGAATTGGTCCGTCTGATCGCCACCGCGCGCCTTGTTTTGCCGGTGTCCAAAATTCGCCTTTCGGCCGGACGCACCTCCCTGACCAAGGAAGGGCAGGCCTTTTGTCTCTTCGCTGGAGCGAATTCGATCTTTTACGGGGACAAATTGCTGACCACGCCCAATCCCGGGGAAAACGAGGACCTCGATCTGCTCGAAAGCCTCGATCTTTCCCCGCTCGCCCCGCATTCGCCGGCCGGCGTGCCCGTTGCTTAAAGACTGGCGGCCGGGGCCAGGCGGGGATTTGCGGCGTAAAGCGTGAAGCCGGCGGTGTCGGTGATATCGAGGTCGACCAGTTGTCCGGTCAGGTCGGCCGGTCCCGCGAAGACCGCGATCTTGTTGCCCCGCGTGCGGCCGGCCAGGCGCGTCTCGTTGTGGCGGCTGGGGCCGGTGCAGAGCACTTCAAGGGTGCGTCCGACAAGGCCCTGGAGCTTGGCCTGCGCGTGCCGGTTGACCACGGAGAGCAGGTCATGGTTTCGGTCTTCCTTCAATTCCTCGGACAACTGCCCGCCCAGCGTGGCGGCCGGAGTGTCTTTGCGCGGGGAATAACGAAAGACAAACGCGTTGTCGAAGGAGAGTTCGTCGGTCAGGGCCCGTGTTGCTGCGTAGTCTTCTTCGCTTTCGCCAGGGAAGCCCACGATGATGTCGGTGGTGATGGCGATGCCCGGACAATTGGCGCGCAATTTTTGCACGAGGGTGCGGAATTTTTCCGCGGTGTAGCCGCGGTGCATCGCTTTGAGGATGCGGTCGGAACCGGATTGCATCGGCAAGTGGACGTGCTCGGCGAGTTTCGGCAGCCGGCCGAAGCAGTCGATGAGGTCTTGGCGGAAGCCGATGGGGTGGGGGGAGGTAAAGCGTAGACGCTCGAGGCCGTCGACCTCATGGACGGCTTCGAGCAGTTGCACGAACGGACTGCGGTCGCCGACCTTGGGAAACTCGTGGCGTCCGTAGAGGTTGACGATTTGTCCGAGCAGGGTGACCTCCTTGCCGCCCCGTTCGACCAATTCGCGCACCTCGCCGACGATGTTGCCGATGCGGCGGCTGCGTTCGGCGCCGCGGGTGTCGGGCACGATGCAGAAGGTGCAGCGCATGTTGCAGCCTTGCATGATGGAGACAAAAGCACTGGCCGGGACGGTGGCGTGGTCGCGGATGGTTTCCTGCGAACCGGCTTCCTCCGCGGTGTCGACCACGGAAAAGCGGAGGTCGTCCATCGCGGCGTCATGGGCCATTTTGCGGCGCAGGATGGCGTCCACGTGGTCGGCAACCTTGTGGAATTTTTGCGTGCCGACGACGAGGTCGAGATGGGGGATTTCGGAAAGGAGGGAGGCTCCTCGGCTCTGGGCCATGCACCCGAGGAACCCGTAAACGGTGTGCGGCCGCTTTTTTTGAAGACGTCCAAGCAGTCCCATTTTGCCGAGGGCTTTTTGTTCCGCCATGTCGCGCACGCTGCAGGTGTTGAGCAGCACGACGTCGGCCTCTTCCGCTTGACCGGTCATTTCATAGCCCCGGGCGACGAGCATTTGCGCAACTTGCTCTGAGTCGCGCTCGTTCATCTGGCATCCGTAGGTCTTGAGGAACACTTTGGCCATGGGCTTTGAGACTACGCGCGACCTTGCCTGAATTCCAGAACGACGGAGGCCGAGGCGGGCAAGAAGCCTTTCGCCCGGCGGAAACGGACAGATTTCAGTTGCCTGGGGCAAAGTTCGGAATGGGCGTGCCACCGAATTGGGAGGCGAGTCTGGCGATAGCGCCGGTGAAGCCGGCGTTGTAATCGAGGGCGACCTCGTTGCTGATGTAGTCGGTGCGGTCGTCGCGGTAAGAGGTATCGCTGGCTGCCTTTGGTCCGCCGACCAGGGCACCGTAGAGAACAAAGCGGTTCTGGGCCGGGACGTTGATGTTGCCACTGCTAGAGCCGTGTGCCGCGCGGTGATGAGGATTCATCGGTGGATTGTGGCCGAAGCCCACGACGTAGCTGCGATTTTGCGGGTTTGCCCCAAGCATGTAGTCGATTTGGGAGCGGGAGAAGTCTCGGTAGCGGGTGCCGACATCACCCACACGGTCGGCATAAATGCCGGCAAGGAAGGCGGTGGTGGCGGCGTAGCGCAACGACCCCCATTGGTCGAGCCAGGCCAGGCCACCCGGCGTGTAGGTGATGCGGGAGCCTCCTGTCCCGATGGTCCAGTAGTCGAGCCAGCGCTGGGTGAACGCCTTGTAGACCTGCTTGCCGGTGAGTTGCGCCAGAAGCACGGCGGCGCCATAAGATTTGTCGTCCCATGAGTGGGTCCAGCGTGCCCCGGCGTTGGCAAAGCGCTCCGCGAAGAGGGACTCGGCCTTGGTCAGGTAGGATGTCTCGCCGGTGGCACGATAGAGCCAGGTGGCACCCCAGATAAGCTCGTCAAAGTAGCCGGAGTAGGAGTCGTAGTAGTTCCGGGCGTCAGGGATGGAACTCACGTAGCTCCCTCGGTAGGTGTCGGCGAAGGCGAAGAGGCTGCGCGCACGCTCCAACAACCGCGCGGCATAGGCCGGGTCTTCGTTCTTGAAAAGCAAGTGTGCGGCGGCCAGTGCGGCGGCGGCTTCTCCCGCGACTTCGGAGCCGGGTTTGCTCGCGTCGAGGCGATAGGACGGCCGGGCCATGGTCATTTTCTCCGGCGGACCCCAGAACGAGTGGTCGGCCGAGCCGTTGCCTACTTGTCCGTAGAGCACGTTGGGTTGCGGACTGGCCTTGAGCAGCCAATCGGTGCCCCAGCGCACGGCATCCAAAAGAAAGGGGCGTTGCCCGGTGGCCTGGTAGCCCTCAGGGTATTCGATGCCGCCCCAGGCGAGGAGGGTGAGGGACGAGGCGAGGGGCAGGCCGAATTTCACATGGTCGCCCGCATCGTAGTAGCCGCCCGTCAGATCGAGGTCGCTGTCGGTGCCGTCTTCCGTGGCGGAGTCACCCCGCCATTTCACGCGGAAGTTGGTCGGGAGTTGTCCCGAGCGCTGCGCGTCGAAGAAGTAGAGCGATTTTTGCAACACTTCACCATAATTGAAGCTGGTGGTCCGGGCCTGATGGTCGCGGATGGTGACCAAGCCGGCGGCATTCAAGATGGTTGCGCCGGTGGGGTTGAGCAAATCGAGGCTGAAGCTCTCGAGTCCCTCGGTGACGACGTCAGCCAACACCGTGACCGGGATTGTCTTTTGCACCGCTCCGGGTTCGAAGACGAGGGTGCCGGAGGTTGCCGTGTAGTCCGTGCCGCTACGCGCACTGAGGTCCCGCGTCGTGTAAGCGACTGAGGTGCTGGCGGTCGAGGCGGCGCTGAGCGTGACGACAACCTGGGCGGTCGTGTTACCACCGGCCGGCTCATTAACCGTGAGTTCGGCAACCGAAAATTGGCGTGTGACCGGAGCGGGTGTTGGTGTCGGATTTGGTCGTGGTGACGTCGTGCCGGTCGGGCGGAAGAGGAATCCGCTGGGCGGGGTGCGCAGGTTGCCTTGCTGCATGATCAAACCGAAGGTCACTCGTCCGCGGGCCGGGATGTGGCGGTTCCAAGTGGTGTTGCTGCCGTCGAACACGATGCTCGTGCCGCTGCGGTTGGCCACGCGCGCATTCCAGATGCTGGAGACGGTTCGGTTGAGGCCTTTGAGGGTAAGGCGCCAGTTGTTGATCGCCGCGCCGGTGCGGTTTTCGATGTCCACCTGGGCCTGCAGACCAGTCCCCCAATCCGAAGTGACCTTGAATGTCACGATGACCTGCCCGTTGCTAAAGACCGCGTCCGGAGACCCCTGCACGGGTCCCGGGGTCGGGATCGGAGTGGGTCGCGGAGTCGGAGCGGGTGTCGGGCTGGGCGTCGGAGCGGGTGTGAAAATCGGGGTTGGGGCGGGTGCGGGGGCCGAGGGAGCGGCGGCACCCTGGTGGGCAAAGTTCGCTTTGGCGGGTTGAAGTTTGAGAGCTCCGGGTGAGCCGATGAACCCGAACTTGACTGTGCTGCGGGGAGCAATCGCGCTGTTCCAAGTGAAAGGCGCGCCATCCAGTGAGTAGCGTTTGCCGGTGCGTGAGACCAAGCGGGCGCTGTAAACCGAGCTGATTTCGTTATCGAGCTCGAAGTCGAGAGTCCAGGCCGGCAGCGCGTGGTCGGTTTTGTTTACAATGGTCATGTCGCCCTGGAAACCAGAACCCCAGTCGTTGGTCACGCAGAAGCGGACGATGACCTCCTCGGTTTCAAGGATGGTATTCTGTGCGCCGGGAATGGGGGCGCCGTTGGTCGTGCCGCAGTGGCAGGATTCACCGGTTTTGGCGCAATCGGGCAAGGGGCTGGGAGTAGTCGTGGGGGTGGGTGTGGGCACGGGTGCCGGACCCGGGGTTGGAATCGGAGTGGGAGCGGGAGTTGGGGCGGGTGTCGGAGGGATGCTCGAGCCGCCGAAGTCGAGGTCGCTGGTCGAAAAAAACACCTCTGCCGCCGGATCGATGCGCTGCCAAACAACAAAGAGAATGTGACGTCCCGAGCGCCCGGGGAAATTGACGCTGAAGAGGTAGTTCGACCCGAGTAGTCGGGCATTCTCGCCACCCGCGAGAGGTTCCAAGTCCCCCCATCGCAAAGGCTGGCCGGGGTCGTAATCCGGCCGGGTGATGTACGCGCGGAAGAAACTCGGATCGTGCGGCGTTGGGGCATAGAAGGTACATTCGTAGGGCCCAGGATTGACACGGGTGGCCGGCCAGTCGGTGCGGGCGAGGTTGAGTCCGCGGAATTTGTCACGGCCGCCGCCCGGGAGTTGACCGTCGGGTACGGCCGCGGGCCAGTCGTAGCCCGGGATATTGCGGGTCACCTCATGCCAATCGTAAAATGGTTGAGTACCTCCGAGCGCGATGGCGGCGCGCACGCCGCCGGATTGGGGGGTCTGCGGATTTTCGAGGAATCCCGCGTACGAGCGGCTGATCGGATTGGCCATCGAGCCGTGGCCCAAGGCGCTTGGCTGCCCCAAGGCGAGGAGTCCTAAGGCAAGACCGAGGGCGACAACGTGGGGGGCGTGGTGCATTTTCATCATGAGCTAAAATCCGCCCGGATCGACGGGAATTCCTCAGCCAGTCGGCGAAGGCGGACATAAACTCGGCGAATCGACCATTTCGCCACCTTTTTTTGCAATGGGGGAGCGCTGTTCACCGGACCAAAACGGACCTAAACGGGCCAAACGACCCGGCGGCACGGCTCTTCCACGGCTTGCTTTTTGGCACTCTGTGGTTGGAGATATAAGCATGGATCATCCTGCAGACCTCGGGTTCCGCATGCCGGCCGAATGGGAACCGCACGATGCCGTCTGGTTCTCCTGGCCGCATCCCGACACGGAAAGTTTTCCCGGAGCTTACGAGCGTATTCCGCGGGCCTTCGGAGCTCTCGTTCGCGCGGCGGCTGAATTCGAAACGGCGAGAGTCAATGTGCGTGATGCCGGGGAAGAGAAGGAAGCGCGGCGGCACATTGGCAAGTGCGACAACGTGCAATTTTTCCCGATCGATTCCGACGAACCGTGGTGCCGCGACCATGGTCCGATCTTTCTGGTCAACGACCGGACGGGTGAAGTGGCGGTGGCCGATTTCGAATTCAATTCGTGGGGTCGGAAGCTGCCGCGGTGGGAGTTGGACCGGCGCGTGCCTGAAGCCGTGGCCCGGCACCTCGGCCTGCGCCATTTGGTCTGCCCGGTTGTGCTCGAGGGAGGCTCGATCGAGGTGAATGGAACCGGTTCGCTCCTGACGACCCGCAGTTGCCTTTTGCACCCGAATCGCAATCCGACGATGACGAAGGAGCAGATCGGCCGGAATTTGGAGCAGTGGCTTGGCGTGCGGAACTTGCTTTGGCTGGGGGACGGGATCGAGGGGGACGATACGGATGGCCACATCGACGATTTGACGCGGTTTGTGGGAAAGTCCCGCGTCTTGACCGTGCAGGAAGACAACCCCGCGGACCCCAATCACGTGGTGCTGGAAGAAAATTTACAAGCCTTGCGGGCTCTCCGTGATGAGGATGGCAATCCGCTCGATATCGTGAAGTTGCCCATGCCGGAGAGGTACCGTGATTGGCAGGGGCACCGGCTGCCTTGCAGTTACGCCAATTTTCTCATCGTCAACGGAGGTGTCCTTGTGCCGACCTTCGACGATCCCCGGGACGGTGAGGCGGCCAGTATTATCGGATCGGTTTTTCCCGGAAGAAAAGTCGTGCCTGTCGATTGCGCGGACCTCATCATCGGCCTCGGATCCGTCCACTGCTTGAGCCAGCAACAGCCGGCCCCGCCCCGCACTTGACTCGTTATGTCCCGGAAATCATCCTCTCGGCCCCGCAAACAAAAAAAGGAGACCAACGTGGATTTAAAAGACATCAAAGCTCTCATCGATCTGATGCAGAAGAATGGCCTGACCGCTTTCGAGATGGAGAAAGACGGATTCCGTATCTCTCTGGCTAAAGAAACCGCTTTCGGGTCGTCCGTTGGCTACGCGCCTGCTCCCCAAGTTGCCGCGCCCTCTGCTCCGGCTCCGGCGGTCCCGGCCCCCGAGGTGAAGGCTGCCGCAGGCCGGGAGATCAGTTCGCCGATGGTCGGTACTTTTTACACGGCGGCCTCCCCCGACTCGCCCGCCTTCGTCACGGTCGGACAAAAAGTCACGCCTGACACCGTGGTCTGCATCATTGAGGCCATGAAGGTGATGAATGAAATCAAGGCCGAGGTCTCCGGTATCATCACGGAAGTCGCCGCGGAGAACGGCCAACCGGTCCAATTCGGCCAGGCCCTCTTCCGTTGCAAGTAAGCGGCTTCTGCGCGGCGGACCGGACATGATCAAACGCCTCCTCATTGCCAACCGCGGCGAGATCGCCTTGCGCATCATCCGGGCCTGCAAAGAGCTCGGAATCCGCAGCATTGCCGTTTACTCCGAGGCCGACGTGCAGTCGCTGCATGTCCAACTGGCCGACGAAGCCATCTGCATCGGCCCGGCCCCGAGTCCGCAAAGCTACCTCAAAATCGACCGTATTATCAGCGCGGCCGAAATTGCCGATGCCGATGCCATCCACCCGGGCTACGGGTTCCTGGCTGAAAACGCCCACTTCGCCGAGGTCTGCGCCAGTTGCAAAATCAAGTTTGTCGGTCCTTCCGCCGAGGCCATCCGGTTGATGGGTGACAAAAACATGGCCCGGCAGCAGGCGATCAAAGCCGGGGTGCCGGTCACCCCGGGCAGTGACGGTATCGTCGAGACGGAGGGCGAGGCCCTGCGCATCGCCCGCAAGATCGGGTTTCCCGTGATGGTCAAGGCTGTGGCCGGGGGAGGCGGGCGCGGCATGCGTGTCGCGCACAATGAAGTCACCTTGGTCAAAGGATTCCACAGCGCGCGGACCGAGGCGGAGAAAGCTTTCGGAAATGCCGCCGTCTATATCGAGAAATTTGTCCAGAACCCCCACCACATCGAGTTCCAGCTCATTGCCGACAGCCAGGGCAATGTGGTCCACCTCGGGGAGCGGGATTGCTCCGTGCAACGCCGTAACCAGAAGATCATCGAGGAGTGTCCGTCGCCCATCATGACCGACGAGCTGCGCAAGCGCATGGGCGAGGCCTCGGTTGCCTTGGCCAAGGCGGTGAACTACGAGAACGCCGGCACCATCGAGTTCCTGGTCGACGACGTTGGAAACTTTTACTTCATGGAGATGAATACTCGGATTCAGGTCGAGCATCCCATCACGGAGGAGGTCTACGGCTGCGATCTGGTCAAGCAGCAGCTTCAGATCGCCTCGGGTCAGCCGCTGTCACACCATGTGGTCAATGCCGTCCCGCGGCACCATTCGATCGAGTGTCGGATCAATGCGGAAGACCCAGAAAACAATTTCATGCCCAGCCCCGGCACCATCGACCTTTACTACGCACCGGGCGGACGCGGGGTGCGCATCGACTCGCATGCTTACGCCGGCTATCCGATCCCGCCCAACTACGACTCGATGATCTCCAAACTCATCGTGCACGCCTCGACCCGCGAGCAGGCTATCGCCCGCATGCGTCGCGCCCTCGGCGAATACATGATCACCGGCATCAAAACGACCATTCCGTTGCAGCTTGAGATCATGCAGAACAAAGATTTTATCGCCGGCAAATACGACACTGGCTTCCTCGAGCGCATGCTCGCGGAGCGCAGCATCCCGCCGAAAAAGTGAATACGCTGGCGGACGCCCGTCTCTACGGGATCGTCGACCTGAGCTATCTTTCGGCCGACACCGCGCCCGTCGCCGCGGAAAAGCTCCTCGAAGGAGGCATCGACATCCTGCAAATCCGCGCCAAGCAAACGGACATATCCATTGTGGCGGCTTTGGCGGAGGAGATCCACATGCTGACCGCGCCGCTTGGCGTTCCGCTCATCCTCAACGACTATCCCGACCTGCTCCGCAACGTTCCCGCCGAGGGTGCCCATGTCGGGCAGGATGACATGACGGTGGCCGAAGCGCGTGCCGCTGCCGGGCGTCCGGTCATCATCGGCAAGTCGACCCACAGCATCGCGCAGGCGTGCGCGGCGGCCCGGGAGGGGGCGGATTACCTCGGATTTGGCCCGCTCTTTGCCACGCCGACCAAGCCTGGACGTTCGGCCATCGGGCTGGAAGATATCGCTGCGGTGAACGATGGGGTGAAAGTGCCGGTTTTTTGCATTGGGGGGATCAAGCTGGCGAACTTGGCCCGGGTGAGGGAGGCGGGTGCGCGCCGCGTGGTCATTGTTTCGGGGTGGTTGGAAGCGGAAGATATGGCTTCCGCGGTGCGCATGGCGCGTCAGACTTTGTCCGAGGCCTAGCAAGGGCCTTCCACTGCCGGACGCGGGTCCGAAATTAGTTCCGGGGGACACAATCGGGCCCTACAAGATACGGAGGAATACTGTGAATGTGATCCTCTCCCCCGAAGTCTCCGCCGCTTTGGCTGCGCGGCAACCTGTGGTTGCTCTCGAATCAACAATCATCGCGCACGGCATGGCATATCCGGCCAACGTGGAAACCGCACTCGCCGTGGAGCAAGTGGTCCGAGATCACGGGGCGATACCGGCGACTATTGCGGTCATCGGCGGGAAGCTGCAGGCCGGCCTCACCGGGGAGGAAATCGAACACTTCGGGCAGGCGGGGCCGGGCATCATGAAGGTCTCGGTCCGCGACCTGGCCTTCGTCGCCGGACGCAGACTCGACGGCGCAACCACGGTGGCCGCGACCATGCGTATCGCCGCGATGGCCGGCATTCCTGTTTTCGCCACCGGCGGAATGGGCGGGGTGCACCGCGGGGCCGGGGAGACATTCGACGTCTCCGCCGACCTCACCGAAATGACGCACAGCAATGTGGCGCTGGTCACCGCGGGAGCAAAGGCGATCCTCGATCTGCCGCTCACACTGGAGCGGCTTGAGACGGACGGGGTGCCGGTGGTTGGTTACCGGACGGGAGAGTTTCCCGCCTTTTATTCACGTTCCAGCGGGCTGAAAGTGCCGATGCGTGCAGACTCCGCGCAAGAAGTCGCCGGGATCATGCGGTCGAAGTGGGAACTCGGTTTGACTGGGGCCGTCATCGTGGCGAACCCGATTCCCGAGGCTGATGAAATCCCCGCGGAACAGATCGAGCCGGTGATTGCGGCGGCATTGGGGGAAACGAAGCGGCTGGGAATTTGCGGCAAAGACGTCACCCCCTTTTTGCTGGCTGAGATTGCCAAAACAACCAAAGGACGATCCCTGCAGGCGAATATCGCCTTGGTCAAAAACAATGCGAAGGTCGCTGCGGAGATCGCCGTCGCCTACATGGCGTGAGTGGCTGGCCCTTTTTAACGACGGGGGTCTAATGTATCGCGGAGGCGGTCGCCCAGATAGTTCAGCGCGAGCAGGGTGGTCGACATGGTCACGGCGGGGAAGAAGAGAAGCCACCAGTAGATTTTCAGCGGGTTGATCGACTGCGCCCCCTCGGCGAGGAGAGAACCCCAGCTGGCCTGCGGAGGCTGGATGCCGAGGCCGAGGAAGCTGAGGAAAGATTCGTCGAGAATCACAGCGGGGACGGTCAAAGTGAGGTAGACGATGATGATGGGCAGGACGTTGGGGAGGAGATGCCGGGTGATGATTTTGAGGTGGGACTGACCAAGCACCCGCGCGGCATGGATGAAGGAGCGTTCTTTGAGGGCGAGGACCTGGCCGCGCACGATGCGCGCCATGGTGAGCCATTCGATCAGGCCCAGGGTAATGATGAGAATGACAATACGCGAGTAGCTGACCAGCCATGGCCAATCCAGGCGGGCCGCGAACTCCCGTACGTGGCCATCAAAGGCATTGATGAAAATGAGGATAAAGATGAGCCGGGGAACGGAATACATGATGTCAACCAAGCGCATCATGGCATTGTCGATTTTGCCTCCGGCGTAACCGGCAACCAGTCCGTAGGCGGTTCCAAGGAAGAGGCTGACGGCAGCGCCGGCGAGTCCGACAACAAGGGAGATGCGCGCACCGAGAAGTACTCGGTACAGGACGTCGCGTCCGTTGAGGTCAGTCCCAAACGGATGCTGCCAAGATGGCGGGGCATACTGGAGCGGACCCGGTTCGCGGTAACGTTCCGGGAAAAGCTCCGGTCCGAAGGCTGCGGCGGCCGCAACGACGATTAGGATACCCAGGCAGACCTTCGCGGCAGGACGGCGCAGGATGCGGACAGCGGCCCCTGGTTCAAGCATCGACGCGGATGCGCCGGTCGAGCAGCGCGTAGCTGGCATCGACCAGCAGGTTGAAGACGATCAAGAGGGCGCAGTAGACAATGACCACACCGCCAAGGAGAAAGCCGTCACGGTTGAGGATGGAATTGACAAAGAATCCGCCGGCGCCGGGGATGTTGAAGACGGTTTCGACCACGATTGAACCGGTGAGGAGATGGGCGGCGAGCGGACCGAGATAAGTGATGACGGGCAGGATGGCGACGCGAAGGGCGTGCTTGTAGACCACGGTGCGATCGGGAAGTCCTTTGGCTCTTGCTGTGCGGACGAAATCTTGGTTGAGGACTTCGAGCAGGCTGGTGCGCATGAGGCGGGCGATGACCGCGGCGAAAGGAATGGCGAGGGTGATGGCGGGGAGAACGAGTTGCGCGGGCGACCCCCAGCCGCCGACCGGGAGCCATTTGAGCCAGAGGCCGAAAACAAGGATAAGTATGGGCCCGACCACAAACATGGGGATGGAAAGCCCGAGAAGCGCCCCACCCATGGCGAGACGGTCGGCTACCGTGTTGCGCCGGACGGCAGCGAAGGTGCCGAGCCAGACGCCGCCGGCGGTGGCGAGAAGGAAGGCCAAACCGCCGAGAGCGAAAGTGACGGGTAGGGTTTGGGCGAGGATCTCGTTGACGCTGCGGTTGCGGTATTTGGTCGAGAGACGAAGGTCGCCGCGGGCGATGTCCGCAAGGTATCCGGTGAATTGGGACCAAAGGGGACCGTCTAGCTTGTACTTGGCAAGCAGTTGGGCCTCGATGGCAGGAGGAATTTTACGCTCGCGGTCGAAGGGTCCCCCGGGGGCAAGGCGGACAAGAAAAAAGGTCAGGGTGATGACGCAAAAAAGAACAAAGAAAAGCGCGGGCAGGCGTCGAAGAATCAGCTTGAGCACGCGGTGAGGGTAAGAAAGAGCGTGCGAGGGGGGAAGGAGAAGTGTGGCCGAAAGTCTTCGGTGTTTTAACCGACGATCAGGCAAGGAACAGCGCCCGGACGGAATTCCAAGTCAGGCGGTTTGGATGTAAGGAAGTTTGGCCGCGGTGGATTTAACGGCATCGAGGTCTTCGAGGAGGTCGGCGATGGCATCCCACTTTCCGTCAATCAGCACCTCTTTGGCATGGTCCGGGAGTTCGGCAGGAAAGCCGACATCGGCGAGGGAGACTCGGCTGCCGGGGATATCGATATTGAGTTCGGTCTGCGGGGCTTCTTCAATCAGGGCAGCGAGCGCGCGGATGTCACGACCATCCATGACGAGGCAGGGCATGCCGAGAGTGATGGAGTTGCCGAAGAAGATTTCGGCGAAGCTTTCGGCCAGGATGGCGCGGAAGCCGTGGCGGTAAAGTGCTTGCGGGGCGTGTTCGCGGGAGCTGCCACAGCCGAAGTTGCGTCCGGCCAAGAGGATGGTCGCGCCGGCGTACCTGGGATCGTTGATCGGGTGGGGTTTTTGTCGGCCGCCCGCGTCGAAGCGCTCGTCATAGAAGGCATATTCGCCGAGCCCGTCGAACGTGATGCACTTCATGTAACGCGCGGGGATGACGCGGTCCGTATCGACGTCATCACCGGGAACGTAAACGCCGCGGCCGGCGATCTGGGAGATTTTAGCGAGAGACATAAGAAGTGGAGTGCGGTGCGGGAAAAGGTTCAGCTGAGCCCGAAGACTTCCCGGGCATCGCTGATTTCGCCGGTCACGGCGGCCGCGGCGACCATGAGCGGGCTCATCAGAACTGTGCGGCCGGTCGGGCTGCCTTGGCGACCCTTGAAGTTGCGGTTGCTCGAGCTGGCGCAAAGTTGGTCGCCGACAAGTTTGTCAGGGTTCATGCCGAGGCACATTGAGCAACCGGCGCCACGCCATTCGAAGCCGGCGTCACGGAAAATATCGGCCAAACCCATGGCTTCCGCCACGGCGGCGACGCCTTGCGATCCGGGGACGACAATGCCTTTGACCCCGGCCTTGATTTTTTTGCCCTGCAGATACCTGGCGACTTCCTGCAGGTCGCTGATGCGCGCGTTGGTGCAGGAGCCGAGGAAAGCGACATCGACTTTGGTGCCTTTGATCGGTTGGCCGGGCGTCAGTTTCATGTGCGCGTAGGCCTCTTCGGCCGTGGACCGGTCCTTTTCCGGCAACTCTTCCGGGGTGGGGATTGTCTCGTCGATGAAGACCGCTTGGCCGGGATTGATGCCCCAAGTGACGGTCGGACCGATATCCGACGCATCATATTTGACAATGTCGTCATATTTCGCGTCGGGGTCGCTGGCGAAGGATTTCCACCGGGTAACCGCGGAGTCGTAGTCGGCCTGCGAAGGAGCGTAGGGACGGCCGCGCAGGTAATCGAAGGTGGTTTGGTCTGGATTGACGTATCCGACCCGCGCCCCGCCTTCGATCGACATATTGCAAACCGTCATGCGTTCTTCCTGCGTAAAACGATCAAAGGTCGAGCCGGCGTACTCGTAAGCGTAACCGAGGCCTCCGTTGACGCCGAGCTTCCGGATGATGTGGAGAATGACGTCCTTGGCGTAGACGCCGGGGGCCAGATTGCCGTTGACCTCGATGCGGCGAACCTTCGGCTTTTGCAGCGCCATGGTCTGGGTGGCGAGCACGTCGCGGACTTGGCTGGTGCCGATACCGAAGGCGATGGCTCCGAAGGCGCCGTGCGTCGAGGTGTGCGAGTCACCGCAAGCGATGGTGGTGCCCGGTTGGGTGATGCCTTGCTCGGGACCGACAATGTGCACGATGCCTTGTTTTCCGCTGGCCATGTCGAAAAATTTGATGCCTGCCTCATCGCAGTTTCTGCGCAGTTCCTTGATCATGGCATCGGCCAAAGAATCCGAAAATGGTTCTTCGCGTTCGTCGGTGGGGACGATGTGGTCGACCGTGGCAAAGGTGCGCTGCGGGTATAAAACCGGCAATTTGAGGTCGCGCAGCATGCCGAAAGCTTGAGGGCTGGTCACCTCATGGATGAGGTGGGTCCCGATGAGGAGCTGGGTCATGCCATTAGGCAACTGGCGCACGGTGTGTGCTTCCCAGACTTTATCGAACAAGGTTTTACCCATAATGAAAACGCAAGCTTAGCGTGCGGGCCTTCGGGCGGCAAGTGCCGGAGGAACTTGAACTTGCGGCGCCGGAAAGTGATGCTCTCCGGCTATGGGATCGGTCGAAGCAGTGGTCAAGCCAGAAGCGGCTGGGGCGGATTATGCGCAATTCGCCCAGCGGAATCTGGACAAGCTGTCGTTTCTTTACCCGTTGGTGAACAACCAACTCGGCGCCCTCTTGCACCTGCAGTTGCGTCACGATCAACTTTTTTTCATGAAGTCTGGCCAGGTGGTTGACGAGATCGGGTATGGCGACGACGGCAAGCGGTTTCATGAGCGCGACATGGGGAAAGTGATGCGCACGCCGGAGGACATCACGGCACAGGGCTACTGGTTCGTGGAGCCGCGCTACAATGCCAAAGCGGCTTTCGAGGCACTCGGGGAGGTGGAGGACGGAGCCTACTACTCGCTTTTCAGCAACCAGTGCCAGGACTGGGCCAACCGCGTCCGGATGAAAACCGGACAGATCGAAAAGGAGCAACACCTTTTGCCGCCACCGGGCCGCGAGTCCTCCCCCGCGCTGTACAAGGAGGTGGCCCCGACAGTGCCGGCCGCATGGTATTTCGGGATGATCGCGGTCGTCGTCGGGGTGCTCGGGCTCGGGGCGCCTCTCATTACCGGTTTTCACTACGTGAAGCTGGTCGCACTTTTGCTTTTTGCCATCGGTGTTTCCGACGTGATCTACGCGTTTTCGTCGCGGGCCTGGGGGACGTTTGTTTCGACGGTCTTCTTCGGTTTACTCTCCATGGCGGGCGGGGTTGCGGTGTGGATCAACGACCATTTTCTGTTGACCAACAGCAATGGCGTGCTGGCCATTGCCCTGGCGGTGGTGGGATTTGCCCGCATCGGCGTCGCGGTGCGGAGTCGTCCGTTCATCGCGTGGACCGGCACATTTCTCACCGGTTTTCTGCTCTTGGGCACGGCATGGGTGGCCTGGATCCACAAAGAAGGTTCCGCCGCGGCCTGGGTGCTCGGGGTGGCACTTTCGGTTTCGTTTGTTTCCGCCGGCATCTCGACCATCTGGCTCAATTGGAGGATGCAGCGGGCCGGGTGAGGGAAGGTTTAAGTGCGCAAATCGGGCAACGGGGTCCAGTCTGCGAAAGTGGCGGCTTGGCCCAAATAGTGGCCGGCCGGATCGAGCAAGTTGAAGACCGTGGCCTTGCCGATGCGGAAACGGCGCCCTGTTTTACTGACGCGGATCCCGGAATAGTTCTCGATGAAGCCGTGCCTGCTCACCTCATCAAGCAGACGCCGCCGCTCGTCGCGGTGTACGGGTTCGGCACTCGTGCTCGAGGGCTGGCCAATCAACTCGTTCCACTCGTATTCGAAAAGGTCCAGCGCCGCACGGTTGGCATAGTTGAAAAGGTGATCGGAGCCGGGAGGTCCGAGGGCCGAGAGCACTGCGCGCGGGGCCTCCCAGAGGACTTCCGTGGCGCGCGAAGGGTCAGCGATGTCCACGAGATCACGGCCGAAAAGACGGCGATAGTTGGCAAGAATGAGCTCGGCGGAGTCCGCGGTGTTCATGACCTGATGGCCTCCAGCCGGACGAATTCAAAGTTGGCTACAACGCCGTTTTCACCACGATGTTCATGGTCATATTGGCGCAGGGCTTGCCGGAGCCGTCCGGCACTGAGACGGCGCGGGATGACTGCCCCGGCATTTTGCACCGCGCGGAGCATGGCGGCGGAATGAAGATGCTGCCTTGTGAAGGTGCGGCTCTCGCTGCGTTTCGTTTCCCAGCCGTTTTTCTGCAGGAGCTCCAGCCATTCCCCGGGCCCTCGCCATGCGAAGGGCGCGGCCTCCGGACACGCCTCGAACAACCCGGCGAGAGTGCCACGGACGAACCATCCGGAGACTAGCCGCGCCCCGGGCACAGTCGTTCGGTGCCATGCTTGGAAGGCGCTGGCGGGATCGGGTAGCCATTGAATCAGGCTGCAGCTAAAGACCCAGCCGTAGCCCGGACCTGCCGGCGGATTGGTGGCGTCCGCAACCGACCATCGGGCGGCCGGCACAGTGGTACGGCCGGCTTGGACCATCCGCGGAGAAATGTCGGAAGCCCAAAGCTGTCCGGTGCGTCCGGCGAGATGGCGGGTGAAAAGCCCGGTGCCGGCGCCGACTTCGAGAGCCGGACCGTCGATGGTTTCCGGCAGCCACTCGGCCAGCCATGCCGCAGCCTCGCGCTGCACTGGAGCGTGTTCCTCGTAGACCGAGGCGCGGCGGTCGAAGTCGTGCGGAAAAGAGGTGGTCATCGGGAGGGTGATCTGCCAAGGCAGCGCCGCGGCGGGAGGAAAAAACACGGGCCCGCTTGTGGCAAGCGGGCCCGTGGTAAATGAGAATGGCTCGGTTTTAGTAGCCGTAGTAGCCCCAACCGCCCCACATGCCGGGCGTGGTCTCCATCTGGGCGGCCATGAGGTTTTGGTTGGAAAGTTGCTGCTGCACAACAAGGTTTTGGTACTTCGAGTAAGCGGCCTGATCGCCGACAAGGACAAAGTTGTTCTGATCGTCCGGATAAATGTAATACACGCTGTTGCCGCGGATCTGGCGCGCGATGGTGTAGGGTTTTAGCTCGGCCAGTTTGGCCTGCTTTTGCGCGGTGTCAGCGGGCAACACTCGGAAACCGGCCGCGGTGAGAAGTTGCTCGGTGGAGTTGTTTTCAGCCCGCTGAATGGCGGCGCACCCGGTAAGGAGCGCGGCGGCCAGGGCAAGAGGAAGAAGCGTTTTCATCCTCTTCAATCTGGCTGCTTTGGCCTGTGGAGCAAGCGCAAACCGGCAGAATTTCAGGTTTCACCTTCTGCCGGATCTCTGTTTCCTTGGTCGACGCCCATGAGCACCTCTACCCTGACCGACTCTCCCGCCTGGAAGGCACTTCAGGCCCACCATGCCGAGGTCGCCGGCCTTCATTTGCGCCAACTTTTCGCGGCCGACCCGAAGCGCGGAGACCGCTTCACCGCCGAGGCCTGCGGGCTTTATCTCGACTATGCGAAGAACCGGGTCACCGGCCGCACGCTCGAACTGCTCGTTGCCCTCGCCGCGGAGCGCGGATTACGGGGCCGCATCGACGCGATGTTCCGCGGGGAGAAGATCAACACCACGGAAGATCGCGCTGTGCTCCACGTTGCGCTGCGCGCGCCGCTCGGGGAGAAAATCGTGGTCGACGGCGAGGACGTGGTGCCGGGTGTGCACGAGGTTCTGGACAAAATGGCGGATTTTGCCGGGCGTCTCCGCTCCGGAGCATGGGTCGGACACACCGGCCGGCAAATCCGCAACGTGATCAACATCGGCATCGGCGGTTCCGATCTCGGGCCGGTCATGGCCTATGAAGCGTTGAAATTTTACAGCGACCGCGCCCTGAGGTGCGAATTCGTCTCGAATGTGGACAGTGACGATTTTGCCGAGGCGGTGCGCGGACTTGAACCGGCCGAGACGTTGTTCGTCATTTCCTCCAAAACTTTCACCACGCTGGAAACCATGACCAATGCGCGCACCGCGCGCGATTGGGTGGTGGCCGGTTTGGGTGGTGATGAGAGCTGCGTGGCCAGGCATTTTGTCGCCGTGTCGACCAATGCGGAGAAGGTCCGCGAGTTCGGCATCGACACGGCAAATATGTTCGGATTCTGGGATTGGGTGGGGGGCCGCTACTCGATGGATTCGGCCATCGGCTTGTCGACCATGGTGGCGGTTGGTCCGGACAACTTCCACGCCATGCTCGCCGGTTTCCATGAGATGGACGAACATTTCCGCACCGCGCCTTTCGGGGAAAACCTACCGGTTCTGATGGGACTTCTCGCTGTCTGGTACGGAGATTTTTTCGACGCCCAGACGGCGGCGGTGTTGCCTTACGAACAGTATCTCAAGCGCTTCCCTGCCTACCTCCAGCAACTGACCATGGAAAGCAATGGCAAGAGCGTCACGCTCGACGGACATCACGTCGATTACAATACCGGCGCCATTTACTGGGGCGAGCCGGGCACGAACGGTCAGCACTCCTTCTACCAACTCATCCACCAAGGCACGCACTTGATCCCGTGCGATTTTATCGGTTTTGCCAAAACGCTCAACCCGATCGGTCGCCACCATGACATTCTTCTGGCCAACATGTTTGCCCAAGCGGAGGCCTTGGCCTTCGGGAAGACAGCCAAAGAGGTTCGTGCCGAGGGAAC
>CAMBSX010000025.1 GCA_945870655.1 Chthoniobacter flavus
GAAGCCATCAACGGCTTGTTGCAACTGGCCAAACGCATTGCTCGCGGCTTCCGCAACTTTCATTACTTCCGACTCGCCTCTTACCTCAAAGCAGGCGGTCTCAACATTCAGGCGCCTCGTCTGTTACCCACTTGAAACGTCGAAGAGGCCCGAGAGTTGATCGTTGATGGCCGACACTTTGGCCACAGGGGAAGTCAGTAGAGACCCGGTGATGTGAGCGGCGGCTTCCGAAGAGATAGAAGCCCGCTTATCGAAATTGGTGCGTCGCAGACAAAGAAGGTCCTTGAGTTGATCAAAATAGTCTTTGTTGAGCGACGATCCCTTCTCCCATTTGAGTGACTGCTTCCCTGTCAGCCCCAGTGCTTGGTTGAGGGCTTCCAGAAGCGTCTTCTTTAATTCCGTCGGGGTGGTGCGGATGCGGGGTTGGTTCTGCGCAACGGCAGCGGAGTCGGCCTTGGCAAACTCTACCTGTTGGTAGATCCAAGCAGGTGTGGGGTAATGAAGGAGACCGTCGGAAGTGGCCACTCGGCGCGTCGAAAGAAAATCAAAGAGGTTGAGGACACGAATGGCCTCATCGCCTTGGAAGCCGCGTGTGATGTCTGCCTTGCCCAACAGCACCGGGGCGAAGTCGCACTTACCGGCCTTACCTCGTGCATGGGCAGCGCGCTCTTCCGCGTTCTTGCGCTCATGGTTGAGGATAGCCAGCAGGCGGGGGAGCAACTTCTCCATACGTTCCTGACCGCCAAAGAACTGAGGGTGGTTACGGCAGATCTTCTCCAGATGGCTTTGCACATGCTCGCGGGGCCATGCGTTGCCACGAAACCTCTCCCTCTTGTTGTCAGCAGACTTGGCAAGGTGACGCTTGAGGGTGGCCTCGATGCTCCGGCCTTCGCTGTTGCGGACCGCCTCCTCACAAAGCGCGGCAAAGTCCTCGGTCTGATCGTCACTCCATTCCAAGTCCTCCGCTTGCTGTTGGAGTAATCGGGCTACCTCACCATCGCAGTAAGCGGCCTTGAGCCAGTTCTTCGCATCAGAAAACTTCGGTGAGTCGCCCCAGAGGAAAGCTCCGTCGGACTTCAAATGGTAGGAGTAGCCACGGTGGGCAATGATGTGGCGGAGGCATTGCACTAGCGCATGGGGGCTTGCCAGTTTGCCCTCCAAGCCACGTTGGCGCTGCTCCAGCACTCTTTTGGTGATAGGAGACCACGCGCCGTCTAAATGCTTCTCGCAGAACATTCGCAGCAAGAAGTCGCGGCGCTTGCGCTGGGTACGACAACGACGAGCCGACCTCATGAGACGGCGGCCCTCCAGGGCCGCCGACTCAGGCAGTGAAACCATGTAGGTCCGCTTGAAGATGACTTCAGGTCCCCGCCTTACGGCAACCCCAATGCCTTCGATCCCGATATCAATCCCCAGCACAACGGCATCGGTATAAAAGGGGTCTTCTTTCCAACGTTTGGTGGCGACATTTAAAGGAATCATCTTGCGTGGGGTAGGGTGGTGGGGTAATTCAAAGACAGATCAAAACCTGTGGGCCCTTCGGGGATAGTTGGCGCGAGAGCAAAGCTGCAAACCCACAACTCCGCAACGGGCCTTTCGCAGGCCCTTCTTTTTTGCCGGAGGAGAGAAGGCTCATCACCGCGATTTAAGACTCACCAGCGAGAATCGGAAAGGGGATTCGGGGAAGTTTTCTTGTCATAGGATGCGCCAGTTCCCCTGCTACAAGCTGTCCGAGGGTTAGTTTCAAAGCGGCAGTATGCCACCGACCTATAGAGAGGTGGCTGCTAACCAAAGACCCGCCCCGCCCAGTCCGACCACTGCCACAGCGAGAGCGTAGCTGAGGTAGCTCCGCTTATGGCAGCGTCCACATCTGTAAAGAGGCCCGAATAAGATGCTGCGGACCAGAGAAAAGGTCAGGAAAGCAACGGAAGCGGCTCCCCACCACGGAATACCAGTTAAAAAAGCTAGGCCGAAGGTCAGACTGAAGGGCCAGACGAGCAGCAGGAGGACTGCCGCAGTAGCATAGCCAAAGTCCCTGATTCGCTCAGAAATCCTTAGTTTTGCCAATGATAAGGGCGGGGTCATGGCTCTATCCTAATGCACCTTCCATTATCGAAGAATAATCAAGTAGACAAAGGAAGAAACAGGGCTGGGAATGAAATCGTGGAGGCTCAAAAAATCCCGAATCCGTAAACAGCTAAGACAGAGCAGGAAGTGATAGAGACGAGGATTGGAATCAATCGGGGCTTGTCATGCAGGACAACCAATGCCTTTCTGAAAGAGTGCAAATGGGACCTGCCATCGTTCTTTTACTCGCTTCTGTGCTGTCAAGCTTTGCTACGGATCCAGTTGTTGAGCTTTGGGAGGGTCAACATGACCTAACCGAAAAGCGGCTTGCTTCCGTTATGCAACATCGTCAATTCCTCGACCAAAGAGCGCGCACCGAAGCCGACGAATTTGTGAGAAAAGTGAAAAATGTTAAGGACGGCATAGAGCTTTTCTTGTTAGCAACTGTGCATCCTCGTGCCTTCAATAGTAAACAAGCTCACGATGCATATAAGCAAGCCGAAGCTCGTATGGTAGAGCAAGGAACGGAATACAAGCCATGGATGGAAGACATGACTAGTCGAGAGCGCGGCGAATGGGTGTTAAAACATGCGCAAATCCTAGCTGACAGCATAAGAACAGCGCGGGAGGAAGACCGTACTGAGCGGGAAAAGCTTTCTGCTGAGTTGGATAAAATCTATCAGGAGTCGGATGAGCAAACACAGGCGATACAGGAGTACTCGTACCGCAGGAAAGTCCTCAGAAACCAACAGCAGACAATGGCACAGCAATCTAAAGCGCGTGCACTTTCAGACAAGCACCGCAGTTCAGAGACGGTTAGTGGGTTCGATCATTCGGGTAACTTTTATCATGGATCACTTGGGCCATCAGGCACTTTCAGTGGCTTCCGCCAAGGGCCCAGTGGAGCTGCAATAATCAATAACAACTTCGACCAGAACGGCGGATTCGTGTCGCCGTATTGAGGTGGCATTTTTGCTCAGCCGTCTCCTGTCCAGTATGGTGTTCCGCATAACCCGAAACGCCGAAGACTGATCTTCGGGGTCGGCCTAATCATCAAACATTGGCGACAAGTCGTTTGGCCTCGATGGAGCCTACCACAACACAAGCGAACCGAGGCAGGGCGGCTTTCTCCTGTATTTCCTTGCTTAAGCGGGTAGAGATCAAATAGGGCGAATCAGTTCATATTGACCCTTTGTGAATACCCGGAAGAACACCCCCTAATCGTCCCCATGAGCGATAACCTTCCCGACTTCCTAAACGACAATGCTGGGGTGGTTACTGGGCTAGCGGGGGCAGCGGTGCACAGGAATATCACCGCCACGAACAGAAACCTTACGGCTCTTCGGGGCGAACTCGGGAAGCTCCAGCAGCGATTTGCACAGGAACAGAAGAAGGAGGCACGGGAGAGCCTCAACAGGGACATGCTCTTCCAAATTAGTCAGCAGGTTGAGTCCGTTGCCTCGGAGAATCCGTCCCCCGACCAATACTTTGAGCTTCTTCGTGTCTCTGAGGACTTCAAGAAGCTCGGATTCACAAGTGCCACATTTAACAGCTTACAAGACAAAACATATTGGGCGGCAGTGTTATCTTCCATAGATCAATCGCTTAAAAAGTGTTTGGAATCTTTACCCGAGGAAACTAGGTCGCTGATTACTGCCGCTGTGGCATGGAAGAGTCTCCGTAGTCTGAGCAGCTCCATTGCCCAAGTTGACGAAAGCATCGCAGGTCTCCAACGGAGCATCGTTGAGGCTCGCCGCTGGCTTGCAGTCTTGGAGAATACGGTGATTAGTGGGTCAGCCGTAATGGCTTGGATAACTGGAGGAGCGAAGCGGCACTTAGAGAAAAACCAACTCCTCAAGGATAAGAAGGAAGCAAATAGACGCGTGCTTCATGCAGAGGATCATATAAAGAGATCCCGCACCAAAAGGTCGGCTCTTGTTCAGCAACTATCGGACTTGAAAGAAATTCCACCCGAAACCATTCAATATTACGGATCTGAGGCAGTGGACCACTCGGAGAGATTGAATCAGCTGAAGGATGTCTCTGAATACCTCAATCAGGTCAGACATGCCCTCAACATAGACACGGGCAAGCTAGACACGGATGAGAGTCCCGACATCGCCGTTGATCACCAGTTTGGCCATGATGGGGAATGCCGCAGATGCGGGTTCACCAAGCAGGCGGTGGATCGCTTTGGATTCGCCTGCGAGCCGGGATGAAGCCGGTTGCTCTCGCGGTCAACTGAGAATTCTTATCTTTTTTCACGGGGAGGGGTGGATTGCAGCGGTGTGAGAGAAAAATGCCGCTTTGCCGATGCACGTTCTTGGACACGGTTTACACCATGGCAACAGAGTAAATGCCCTCTTTTTAGGATTAGATCTACCAGAGCGGGGTTGGAGGTGGAGAGCAGTGAAGTGGTTGAAGGTTTGAAGACCTCTCATAGCTCCTCCCAATCCAATCCCGTAGGAAATCCAAATTCCTTAGCCTTCTTTCTTACCTCTCCATCTATCCTATCAATCCATTGTTTCTTATCCTTCCGAAAGAGAATCGAAATGCCATCGTGCTGGTAGAGGGTGATTTGGAAGTCATCGGTGGTCTTGGCCAATCGAACCACTGGCAGGAGTAGTTCCATCTCGGCCACCTGCGCGGCCTCAGCCATGAGCGATGCTGCATCCCTTCTTTTCATTGGAATCCACCTTCCGTTGCAGTCCCTCACTCCTCCTTCGCGATTGATTTTGGCTTTCGCGTGTTCTCTCTCCTCCAACATCTCAGGAACAAAAGGCATGCTGTAGACGGCGTTTCCTTCGGTCTCCACCCCTCGCTTCCTGAGGGAAGTGGTTAGGATCGGGCCCACCAAGTGCGCCTCCCTGTCGAACCAGATGGCGTAAAGGGTTTTCTTTAGTTCACCCTTAACCTCCTTGGTTTTCTTGTCGGGTGGTATGTCGAGGTAGTCGTAAAACATCTCCCAAATATCCCCGTCTTCCTCCAAGAATGCTCTGGTTCGTTCCGCACCCCAAAGCACGGCGTTGATGGCAAGCTGTGCGCTTTTCAAGTCCGCCTCAAACCAGCCCCTAGTCAGCACCTTCCTGATTTGCCTCTTAAACTGAGGGATGCTGTTGCGGCCCCGCGCCCAGATGCGCGGCGTCTTCTTGCTTCGTGACGGGCCGTAGTTGGGCTTCGGGTCTTTCCTGACGGCCTCCAAGATGAGCAACTCCCGTTTGCACTGCTTTGGAGATAGCTTCTTTGCTGCGGCAACGGCGGCGGCATAGTTCTTTCGCACAATGGCAGTGAAAAGCCGCAGATCCCTGCTGTGCATGTAGTCGATCACCTCCTTGGCCGAAGCAGAGATCCACTGCGAATCCCGAACCTCCTGCGCCTTTCTTTTCCGATTTAGCATTTCACGGGCTTTGCGCTGGCTCCACTTGTCTCCCCCGCAAAAGAAGACCTCCTTCTTGCCTGCCTCTGTTTCTTTCTGCAAAGCCTCCGCGTAATGAGGCGGCAGGATAAACTTCGTCACCATCCTGCATTGACCGCTTTGCCAGTCCCAACCCTCGCCAAATTGAAAGGTATCGGGTGACATAACATCCCGCTGGAAGCGCAGGAGAAAAGGAAGGGCCTTGTAGTGGTTCACCTTCTTGCTTTCGATTGCTGCCAACAGCCTCTGTGGGACTGGGATAAGTCCAAGTCTCGGATCGGGTCTGGCGTGAAACAGTAGGTATTCCAAGAATTTCCAGCGGTCAGCATGCCGCATAAGACCCCTGAAAGTTTTCTTGGTAAGCTGAAAGAAAAAACGACTCACGCCAACGTGGGCGTATTCCGTGTGAGCAAAGTGTTCCGAAAGCGGGATTTGGGTAACACTGAGCCTTACTTTTAGCTGTCTTAAGGCGTCTCCAAGTCCTTCAAGACGCTTTTCAGGCCATGACACTTCATCCCAGCCACCATCGGCGTTGAGCACTAGATAGGTGTCAGGTGCTTCCTCACTCATGAATCTATTGGCTGGGTGCGGGGTCTCGTTTGTGGTGCGTGGCCATAAAGGCTAGGCGGGGCCGTTTTGTCGGAAGTGAAGATCAAGGGCGCGGTCTACCTCATCGGGAACCAGACGGATGATCTTTCTGCCGAAACGGAGGCAGGGAACGGTGCGGTTCTGGATCATGGTGCGGAGATGACGATAGGAGACGCCTAAGCGCCTGCATTCGTCTTGGATGGTTACGTATCTCCTGCCGGTCATTGTTCTGTTTTAGGTACGCAATATCAGACAGCGGTCAAGGGCTCGCGTTCATATTTTTGTCGGCATAAACAACTGAAATAGAATAAGTTGTACGAAAAACTACTTGACGCAATCTTAAAAAGGCATCATTTAGACAAGGGCACAGATAGCTGCGACTCATAAAAGCCGCTCCTGCGCCAACCTCGCGCCGAACAGAGGCATTCTGCAAACGCCCTCCAACCCCGAAAAAACCTTATATGAGGCGCTATTTCCGCGCTGAAACCTTGGTTTTTCTCTCGTCCATCGCGGCCTCCATAGCCACAGGGAAGGCGATTACCTTGTCCCCAAGCAGGGAGCCAATGTCGGGAGCTACCTTGGCTGTCCCGTCAACGTAGCTGGCCTCGGTCACTTTTACCCCAGAATGCCTGAGGTAACGTGATGCGGCGTAGATCCCAGCTTGCCGGGCTACGGCCTCCCCCGCCAACTTGCGTAGGTGATGGATCGGTTTGCGGTCCGTGATGCCCTGAGCCCGCAACCATTCCATCAAACGCTCAAAGGTCACATCGCAGCGATAGGAGCGCACCTTCGCGTTTACCTTGTAGTCGCCTTTTAGCATGAAGTCGGAAGACTGTGCCTTTTCCAGCTTGTGGCACTGACTGAGGAACGAGGCAATTTCTGGGGCGAGGGGTATTACCGCCGCACTGTCACGACTCTTCAAACCGTAGTGTTCCGTGGGTGCAACGCTGAGGGTCTGCTTTTTCTCGTCCAAGGCATCCCAAGTCAGGGAGTCGATCTCGCGCTTACGAAGCCCTGCACCAGCCGCAAGCAGAAGTGCCTTCATGACCTCGCGGTCATTGCTTAGCTCGGTGACCGCAGACTGCATCAGGTCGGAAAGCTCAACCTGCACCTTGAAGCGGCTGATTCGACCAGCCTCGACCTTCAACTCCGCAAAGGGCAACGGATCAGGTAGGGCCATCTTGGTTCGTACCATCGGGATCATGTGCTTTTTGAAAAGTGAACGGGCCTGACGAATGACAGTGGATGTGCTGACCTCAGCACTCTTGCGGGCAAGTGGGCTGATCTTTTCTGCTACACGGATGCGGGAGACTTGCCATTCCTTGACCGTAGCGGAGGTAAGATCAGCCAGAGGCGTGGCATCAACAGCTTCGACCCACGCATCCCGCCCTTTGTTGCGGTAGTCATAGCGCAAAAGCGAAGCGGCCTCCTTGCGAAACTCTTTCGCTTTTTTCTCCACCCACGCGAACTCGCGACTCTCCATTTTTCGTAAGGCGAGGCGCGGCGGCACTTCCTTGCTACCGGCCTTTTGACCATCACGTAGCGCCTTCAAGGCCATACGTTGGGCCTTGCCATCAATCAACTCGTCGCTGCCTTGCAGCTTAATCTTGAAAGCCTCCGAGACGATCTGTCGAAGATTGCGGCAATAGTCCTCAAAGGTGGTTTGCCTGCCGTCGAAGAATGCTCTGGCAGCCGCGATGTATTGGCCAATTGTCGGCCCCTTCTTGCCGATCTTCTTGTCGGGTGGAAGCAAGGACTGCAACGCCGCATCCCAGCCCTTACCCCGAACCAAAACATACAAATCCTTTGCCTTTGTCGCTGCTGCTGACTTATCGGCAACGCCTAAGTTGACGGTCTTACGAACACCACCATGCTCGATCCTGACGTAGTAGGACGAGGACATGACCTCGGAGCGGTGGAAGACCCGATCTGCCCAGTAATTCCATGACAGTCTATCGCCCCTTTTCTTGGATGGTTTTTTGCTCACGGCTGGACTGTGCCGTTTTTGTGCCGTTTTATCAACCACGTTCTGCCGCAATTTGCCACTATCTGCCGTCTGCCAAGAAGCCCCGCAACCCAGTAAATAAGCCTATTCACAGCGTTTCTGAGCAGTTTTCAGAGACAAAAACGTCTACAGTGTGGAAGCTGTTACAAGCTGATTCGTAATCAGCAGGTCACGGGTTCGAGTCCCGTCGTCGGCTCCACTACTCTTGCTCGCTGCGGCGGAATTTGCTGCTTAGCCAGAGGCTGAAGATGAAGATGGCGAGAAGGAGGACCCCAAGGGCGGCGCCGAAGGGCTGGTTGCGCGCCCGGGTGAACTGGTTCTGGATGACCTCGCCGATGGTGGGATTGGCCCCGCCGCCCATCAGGTTGGTGATGGCAAACATGGCGATGGCAGGAACAAAAACGAGGAGGATACCGGCGGCAATACCGGGCTGGGTGAGGGGAAGGACCACCTTGCTGAAGACGCGGGCCGGGCGGGCCCCGAGGTCATAGGCGGCTTCGATCAGCGATCCGTCGAGCTTCTCCACGCTGGTATAGATGGGGAGGATCATGAAAGGGAGGAAGTTGTAGACCAGCCCGAGAATGACCGCGAAGGGCGTGTACATGAATCCGATGGGCGCGCTGGTGATCTTGAGGGTCATGAGCAGGGCGTTGAGCAGCCCGTCCTGCGAAAGGATGGAAATCCAGGCGTAAGTGCGGATGAGGAAGCTGGTCCAAAACGGGATCATGACCAGCATGATGAGCAGCCCACGGACGCGATCGCTGGAGCGTCCAATGAAATAGGCAACAGGGTAGCCGAGCACCAGGCAGATGGCGGTGGTGAGGAAGGCGTACCAGACGGAAATACCGAGGATTTTGAGCCACTTCCAATCGAAGGCGCGGGTGTAATTTTCGAAGGTGAAGGAATAGACGATGCGGCCGAGAGCATCCCGCTCGCAGAAGCTGATGACCAAAAGCATCAGGGTCGGGACAATGACGAAAAGGGCCAGCCACCCGAGCATGGGGGTGACGGCGAACCAAGGCCCGAGTCCGGCCCGTCGCTGGGGCGACGGGCCGGCGGCCAGAGCTGCGGCTGCGGCGGCAACGGCCATCGGGACTTTACTGGGCCTTGAGGGTGGTGATGAGTTCGTCGACTTTGGAGGCCTGCTCGCCGAGGTCGGTGAAGAGCTGGGCCGAGGTCACGTCAAAGCCCGGAGGATAACTGGCCGGGTTGTTGAGTTGCTCGGGACTGAGCAGGGCGCGGGCCTCGAGGTTCGGGTTGTAGTAGGGGAATTCGTCGGAAATCATTTTGCTGATCTCCGGGCGAAGGATGAAGTTGATGAAGGCCTCGGCTTTGTCCTTGTTCTGCGAGGTCTTGGGAATGGCGAGGTTGTCGACGAACATGTGAACGCCTTCCACCGGCATGACCCATTGGAATTTGGGGTTTTCCGCGAAGAGCAGGGCCCCTTCGCCGCTCCAGACGATGCCGATGTCGGTATCACCGTTGCTCATGGCGGTCTTCGGACTGTCGGAGTCAAAGACTTTCACTTTGCCGAGCCAGTCTTTGAGGAGCGGGGTGATAGTGGCGAGGTTTTCGTCGGTTACGTTGTTGATCGGAATGCCGGCCGTGGCCAGGCCCCAGCTGACGGTTTCGCGGGCGTCGTCAAGGATGACGATGCGGCCGGCGTGTTCGTCGGTGAAGACGTCCTTGTAGCTGACGATCGGGCCGGGAACGACTTCCGCATTGTAAACCACGCCGACGAAGCCGGCCAACCATGGGACGGAGAATTTGTTGTTCGGGTCAAACGGCATGTTGCGGAACTCGGGGGCGAGATTTTTCAAGTTGGGGATCTTCGCCTGGTCGAGTTCCTGCAGCAGATCCTCTTTGATCATGGCCTGCACGGTGTATTCGCTCGGCTGGATGAGGTCATAGGCCCCTCCTCCGGCGAGGAGTTTGGCCAGCATTTCCTCGTTGGAAGAATAATTCTCCACCGAGACTTTGATGCCGGTTTCCTCCGTGAATTTGTCGATCACGGCCTGTGGCACGTACTCGCTCCAAGAGAACAGTTTGAGGGTTTCATCTTTTTTCTCGCAGCCGGCGAGGAGCATGGCTCCGGCGCAAGCCGCGACGATCAGTTTGGTTTTGTGTTTTGTCATATGGTTTTCTTACGGGTGAATACTTGGCTGGCGATCACGAGGACCGCGGTGGCGGCGATAAACAGCGTGCTGAGCGCGTTGAGTTGTGGGTTGAGGCCCACACGGACCATGCCGTAAACTTTGAGCGGCAAAGTTTGGGAGTCGGCTCCGCTGGTGAAGATGGTGACGATATATTCGTCGAACGAGAGGGTGAAGGACATGAGGGCCCCCGCCACGATGGCGGGCAAGAGGTAGGGGATGATGACGAGCCAAAAGGCTTTGAGCGGGGTGGCACCGAGGTCCATGGCGGCTTCCTCCAGCGAGGGATCGATGCCTTGCAGTCGCGCCTGCACGCCGACAAGCACGAAGGGGAAGCAGAAGGTGGTGTGAGCGATGATCAAGGTGGTGTAGCCGAGGGGGATGCCCAGCGAGACGAAAAGTACCAGGAGACTCACGCCCATGAGGACTTCGGGCATAACCATAGGAATGAAAATGAGAAGGCCGAGGGTCTGCTGGGCGGGAAACCGGTAGCGGTAGAGAAGCCAGGCGGCCGAAGTGCCGATGACCACGGAAAGCGCGGTGGTGGCGGTGGCGACAATGAGGCTGTTTTGGAAGGCCCGCAACAAGACTTCATTGCCGAAGAGCAGCCCGTACCACTTGGTGGTAAAGCCCGCCCAGTAGAGGTTGAGTTTCGAGTCGTTGAACGAATAAACGACGAGGAGAGCAATGGGAAGATAGAGAAAGGCGAAAACCGCGACCGTCCAGCCGCCGAAGAAGGCGCGCTGCACGGCTGGTCCCTGGGGCAGCCACCACCGCCGCCCGGGGGGCACCAAAGAGGGTGCATCCGTCATCGCCACGCCCCTTCAATGCGCACGGCGCGCATTGCTGGCCAGCATAAAATTCCTCATTCTCCGCCGGTCAGGGCGCGGCAGGCGCGCACCGTGTTGTCCATGAGCATGGCGATGGTCATCGGCCCGACGCCTCCGGGCACGGGGGTGATGGCGCGGCACTTCGGGGCCACCGCGTCGAAATCCACGTCGCCGACCAGCCGGTAACCGCGGGGATCGGCCGGATCTTCCACCCGGTTGATCCCCACATCGATGACCACGGCGCCGTCGCGGACGTGCTCCGCGCCGAGGAATTTCGGGCGGCCGAGGGCGGCGACGAGGATATCCGCCTCGCGGCAAACCGCGGCGAGGTCCGCGGTGCGCGAGTGGGCCACGGTGACCGTGGCGTCCGTGCCCTTGGCCAGCAGCAGCATGGCCATGGGTTTCCCCACGATGAGGCTGCGCCCGACCACCACGGCGCGGGCTCCGCGCGTCGGGATGTCGTAGGCGCGGAGCAATTCGAGGCAGCCGAGCGGTGTGCAGGGGACGAGGGCGGAAGGATCTTCCATGGCCAGGGCGGCAACATTGAGCGGATGGAATCCGTCGACGTCCTTGCGCGGGTCGATCGCCCGGACCACCACCGCCTCGTCGATGTGCTGCGGGGGCGGGGACTGCACGAGGATGCCGTGGATCGCCGGGTCGGCGTTGAGATCGGCAATGAGGCGGAGCAGCTCCTCCTGCGTGGTGGAGGCGGGGAGTTCGAGTTTGCGCGAATACATACCGAGCTCGCGGCAGGTCTTGTCCTTGCTGCGGACATAGGCCCGCGAGGCGGGATGGTCGCCGAGGAGGACCACGGCGAGACCCGGCGTGATGCCGCGGGCTCGCAGCCGGGCAATTTCGTCCGCCGTCGCGGCATGACAGCGGGCGGCAATGGCTTTTCCGTCGATAAGGGTTGTCACAGTTCCTCAGTTAATCAACTCCGGCCCGCAAAACCGATTCGATTTTCCGGTGTTCGACCAAAAATGCAGCCTCGTCTTCGGTCGAGGGTACGGACAAGAGCGGACCGAGGGTGACCTCGACCCGGGAGAAAGGTTTGGGGATGGCGAAGCGGTCCCACGTGCGCAGCCGCCAGGCGCTCTGGAAAGCGGCGTGGCAGGGAAGAACGGGAAGCTGTGCCTTTTGCGCGAGGTAAGTCAGGCCGGGACCGAGTTCGTAGCAGGGGCCGCGCGGACCATCGGGGGTGATGGCGATGTCGTATCCCGCGGCCACGCGTTCCAGCAGTTCGCGCATGGCGAGAGCACCGCGCCGGGAACTCGAGCCGCGCACGGACCCCATGCCGAGGTGCCCGGCGACCAGGCCGAGCCATGTGCCGTCCTTGCTCGGGCTGGTCAGGACGAGAACGCCGCGGCGGCCGGCTGGATAACACCTGAGAAATGCGGCGGTGATGGCGAGGATGCGATTGTGCCAGAAGGCGCAGATGACCGGCGTGGCGGGTGGCGAAGCGAGGAAGCCATGCGGGTCGTGTATGCGGATCCGGAGGGTGGCGAAGAGAAGCCGCAGCAAGGAGGCGCCTCCCGCGGCGGCAGCACGTTGGGTGGCGGGAGGACGGTCTGGATGCGCGGACACGAATCCGGAGATTGGCAAAGCGCCGCGGCTGCGCCAAGCGTCCAGTCGGGCGTTGATTTCCCCTGCCGTCCGGGGATATTGAGGTCCCGCCCATGGAAGCCCCTGAGAAGAATTCCCTGCTCGACCGTCTGATCGACAAGTTCAACAACTCGCGTTTCTTCACGATCTCGTTCGTGCTGCACGTGCTCCTGATTGTCATCTTCGGCGGGACGGTTCTTTTTGAAGCCATGCAGGAGCCGCCCGACTTCGAGGGCGGGGAGGGTGGATTCCTTGCCGCCGGAGAGGAGGTGGCCGCCCCGCCCAGCGCCGCCCAGGTGCAGCCCCAGGAGACCACCTTCACGGTGAGCACGCCCTCCGTGCAGAGCACGACCGTGGCGGCCATCACCACGACGGGGCAGAACCCGCTCAACTTTTCCATGGATGCGATCATCACCCCGTCCGCCATGATCAAGCCGTCGGCGACGACCGCCGTCGCGGCCGCGGCGCCGGCTTCCGTGGCGGGTGCCGCCGGCATGAGTGCGGCGGTGGCCGGTCAGATCCGCGACTTCACCGGCGGGTGGGGCAAGGGCACGGGGAGCGGCACGGGCACGCGTCAGCGGGAGTTCGACTTCACCGCTTTCATCGCCAAGTACGGCGGCGGCAACTGGGATTCCGTCTTCCGCATGGCCGGTGGCGTTCCCCAGGGCGCGTTGCCCAATCTGCTCGAGTTCATGAGCAAGGAGTCGCGCGACAAGATCAAGACCAACTACAAAATGGTCGAACCGGTGCCGCTGGACAGCGACCGCATCTTCGCGGCAAAACCGCCCTTCATTTTCTTCACCGGATCGCGCGATTTTGTGCTCAGCGAGAAGGAGGTGGCGAATTTGCAAAAATATGTCCGTCTGGGCGGGGCCATCTGGGGCGACAGCTCCGTGCCGGGTCGCGGTTCGCGTTTTGATCTGGCCTTCCGACGGGAGATGAAACGGGTCATGCCGGACAAGGACAAAGATTTCGAAGCCCTCTCGCCCAACGATGCCATGTTCCGCCGCGCGCCCTACTTTCCCGAGGTGAAACAGCAGCCGCCGGGCCTGAATTATTATGACGAGCCGGTTTACGTGATGCGTTACTTCGGCGAGATTGCCATCATTTACACGGCGAACGACTACGGAGACATGTGGCAGTTCGGCATCAAGCAGAAGGGGCCGCGTGAGTGGGAAATCAACAATGACCGCAACGAGCGCGGGGAACGTGTCGCCTTGGACTGGGACCTCTATATCAACAGCGGGCTCTACATTCACAACGTCGATGCCAACCCGCCGATCCAGAGCCTCCTCGATAGCTACAAATTCGGCGCCAACATGGTGATCCACCTTCTGACCCGCTGGGAAGACAAGTTGCGCAGCGCCCCCCGGTTGTGAGGCTTGTGGGAGTCGGAAAGGCTGTGCCTACGTTCCGAAGATGCGGTCGCCCGCGTCGCCCAGTCCGGGGGTAATGTAGCCGCGCTGGTCGAGCGAGTCGTCCAAGGCCGCACCGTAAATGGTCATGTCCGGATGCGCGGCCCTCAGGCGTTCTATTCCCTGGCGCGAAGCAATGATGCAAGCGCAGGTCATTTTGCTGATCCCTTCTTTTTTGAGCCGGTCGGCCGCCGCCGCCAGACTGTTGCCGGTGGCCAGCATCGGATCGAGGAGCAGGACGTGGGCCTGGCCGGCGTCGGGAGGGAGGCGGAAGTAATAGCTGACCGGTTGGAGAGTCTCCTCATTGCGGAACATGCCGATGTGCCCGACCGCGGCCGAGGGGAACATGCGCAGGATGCCGTCGGACATGGCAAGGCCGGCCCGCAGGATAGGGACGAGGACCAGTGGTCGCGCGGCGCGGGCGCCGGGCGCGGGACCGAGGGGGGTGTGCACGGTGACCGGCTCCGTCTCAAAATCGCGCAGGGCCTCGTAGGCCACAAGCTGGGAGAGTTCCTGGAGCCGGCTCCGGAACTCGGGGGGCGGGGTGTTTTTGTCGCGCAAGGCGGAAACCTTGAGGTCGGCCAGGGGGTGACGCACGAGGCGGAATCCGTGGAGAGGCTGGTCGGTCATGACAAGTCAGCATGGCGGTCTTTGCCCCGCACCGTCAATGCGCGCGCGTCAAGGTTTGCCCAAACGGACGGGCCTGCTAGTCTTCTCCGCTCCGTGAAGATCCGCCGCGCCCTTCTTTCTGTCACCGACAAAACCGGTCTGGTCGAATTCGCCCGGGGGTTGGCTGCCGCCGGGGTGGAAATGCTCTCGACTGGCGGGACGGCCGCGGCCCTGCGCGCGGCGGGCCTGGAGGTGAAGGATGTCGCCGAGCATACCGGTTTTCCGGAAATGCTCGACGGCCGGGTCAAAACGCTGCACCCGGTGATCCATGGCGGGTTGCTCTTCCGCCGCGATCTTCCGGCCCACGAGACACAGGCGGCGGCGCATGGCATCGCGCCGATCGATCTGGTGGTGGTCAACCTTTACGCCTTCGAAAAGACCGTCGCCCGCGACGGTGTGACGCGCGAGGAGGCGATCGAGAACATCGACATCGGTGGGCCTTCGATGCTGCGCAGCGCGGCGAAGAATCACGCGGCGGTCACGGTGGTGTGCGATCCGGACGACTATGCGGAAGTCCTGCGCGAGATGAAAGCCAGCGACGGGGCGACGTCGCCCGGCTTGCGCGCGCGTCTTGCGGCCAAAGTGTTCGACCTCACCGCGCGCTACGACCGGGCCATTGCCGATTATCTGGGCGGCCCATCTCCCCGCGGTTCGTCCTTCTCCTGCGCGATCCCGCTCGCGGCGAGCCTGCGCTACGGCGAAAACCCGCACCAAAGGGCCGAACTCTACGGCGGGTTTTCCGACCATCTCGAGCAACTGCACGGCAAGGAACTTTCCTACAACAACATCCTCGATATCACGGCCGCCGTGGATCTCATCGCGGAATTCAGCGAGCCGACCGTGGCCATCCTCAAACACACCAACCCGTGCGGGGTGGGGAGCGGCGGGGATCTTCTCTCCGCGTGGGACAAGGCCTTCGCGACCGACCGTCAGGCGCCGTTTGGCGGGATCATCATTGCCAACCGGCCGATGACCGAGGCGTTGGCCGGCGCCATTGCCGGCATCTTCAGCGAGGTCATCATCGCGCCGGATTTTCCGCCCGGCGCGCTGGACATCCTGCAAAAAAAGAAAAACCTGCGCCTGATGAAACTCCGGAGCTTGCCGGAGGTGGCCTCGCGCGACGTGCGTTCGGTCGTCGGTGGTCTCCTCGTGCAGGACCATGACGCGGGGAGTGAGGAGTTGGCTGGGAGCAAGTTGGCCACTCGTCGCGCCCCCACGCCGGAGGAACAGCGGGCCTTGGACTTCGGATGGAAGGTGGTCAAACACGTCAAATCCAACGCCATTGTCTTTGCCGGTCCGGACCGGACGCTCGGGATTGGCGCCGGCCAGATGTCGCGGGTGGATTCGGTGCGGATTGCCGTCTGGAAAGCGGGCGAGGCGGGATTGTCGCTGGCCGGCAGTGCGGTGGCCAGTGACGCATTTTTCCCGTTTCCCGACGGACTGATGGCCGCCGCCGCTGCGGGCGCAACGGCGGCCATCCAGCCGGGTGGCTCGGTGCGTGATGAAGAGGTGGTCCGGGCGGCCGAGGAGCGCGGCCTGGCCATGGTTCTGACCGGGAAACGCCACTTTCGGCATTAATTCCTCCGCATCCTGCCGCGGGTTGGTTTAGATTGCGCGGGTGACTTACCAAGTTTTCGCCCGCAAATACCGCCCCCAGCTGTTTGAGGAAGTCCTTGGCCAGGACACCGTGGTGCGCACCCTGCGCAATGCGATCAAGAGCGGACGCTTGGCCCATGCTTACCTCTTTGTCGGTCCGCGCGGGGTGGGCAAGACCTCGACCGCGCGCATTTTTGCCAAGGCGCTGAATTGCGTGAAGGGGCCGACCGAGACGCCCTGCGGCCAATGTGACCCGTGCCGTGAAATCACGGCCGGCAACAGCCTCGATGTTCTCGAGATCGACGGGGCCAGCAACAACGGCGTCGAGCAGGTGCGCGAGTTGCGCGAGAATGTCCGCTTCCTGCCCACCCGAGGCCAGTTCCGTATCTACCTGATCGACGAGGTGCACATGCTGAGCGGACCGGCCTTCAATGCCCTGCTGAAAACCCTCGAAGAACCCCCTCCGCATGTGAAATTCCTCTTCGCCACGACCGAGGCGCACAAGTTGCCCGCCACCATCATCAGTCGTTGTCAGCGTTTCGACCTCCAGCCGATCCGCGACGAGGTGGCGGCGAAGCATTTGCTGGCCATCGCGAAGCAGGAGAAGGTGGCCCTCGATCCCGCGGCCGCGGAGGTCATTGCCCGCGCTTCCGAGGGCGGCATGCGAGACGCGGAGTCGATGCTCGACCAGGTGGTTTCCTTCTGCGGGGACAAGGTGGCGGAAGAAGATGTCCTTTCCATTTTCGGTTTTGCCTCGGCCGAGGATGTGGCGTCACTCGGGGGGCACATCCTGGCGGGCGATGCCGCGTCCGCGCTAAACCTCGTGGCGGCGCAAGGCGAGGCAGGCAAGGATCTCGGACGGCTCTTGGCCGATTTGGTCGCCCTGACACGCGACCTGCTGGTTGGCGAGGTCACGGCCAAGGAATTACCGGGACGGCGGGGCGAATTGCTGGCGCCTTTGCGCGGACGCTCCACGCCGCGCAAGCTGACCGAGCTGCTCGAGATTCTTTCCTCCGCGGAGGCCGGCCTGCGTTTCACTCCGGACAAAAAGCTTCCCTTGGAAGTCGCGGTGGTCAAGGGGATCCACCTCCTTCACACCGCGGACCTTGACGAGGTATTGGAGGTCTTGGCCGGCTTGGGCGATGGCGTTGCCGTGGCTCCGTCCGCCCCACGCCCCGCGCCCCGTGCTGCGGCGCCCCAGGCCGCCGTCAAGGTGGCCGCCAAACCGGCGGCAGCTCCCGTCTCCGCCGATTCGCGCGCCACGTGGCAGCGTATCGTCGGCGACATCGTGGCCAAACAACCGCTGCGCAGCGCATGGCTCGACAAGGCCGGTGAGGTGGCCGAGGAAGATGGCGTCCTGCGGGTTGTCTTCCCGAGTGATCAGGCAAAGCAGCTGAAGACACCGCCGGTCAAGGAGCAGGGCAAAATCATCGAGGAATTGTGGAAGCAGTCGACCGGTCGCGCCATCGTCTTCCGACCCGAAGCAACGGGTGCGGTCAGTGCCCCGACCGCGCCTCCGACCCCCACCTCGCCGACGGCTGAAAATTTTGCAAACGATGCGGGTATCGAGGCGGCCATCGAGCTGTTTGGTGCCACGCTCGAACCGGAGGAAAAATCATGAACATCCAGAAAATGATGAAAGAGGCGCAAAAAATGCAGGAGCGCCTGGCTCAAGCCCAAACCGATCTTGCTTCACAGGAATTGGAGGTGTCGTCCGGCGGCGGCAAAGTCACGGTCAAGGCCAACGGATCGGGTGACATCACCGCGGTGAAAATTTCCAAAGACGTGGTCGACCCCGAAGATGTCGAAATGCTCGAGGACCTCGTGCTTTCCGGCGTCCGTGAAGCGCAGGAAGCCGCGCGCAAGCTGCAAGCCGATACCATGGGCAAAGTGACCGGCGGTTTGGGCGGGTTGCCTGGCTTGGGATTGTGATTTGAGCAATGCTCCCGGCGCGCCGGGGACGCGGCGCTTCGCCGGGGGTTCTACCGGCTCAATTCGAGCATGCGACGGAGAGGCAATTCGGCGCGGGCGCGGAGTTCCTCCGCTATGACAATCTGGGGCGACAGGTCGCGCAGGCAGTCGCGCAGTTTCTCCAGCGTGTTCATTTTCATGTAACGGCAGTCGGCGCAGGCGCAGTGGTCGGTCGGGCCGGGGATGAAGGTTTTTTCCGGGATCTCGCGGCGCAGCCGGTGAAGCATGCCGGATTCGGTGACGATGATGAAGGCTTGGGCCGGAGATTGCCGGCAGTAGCTGACCATTTTCTCGGTCGAGCACACTTCGTCGGCCAGAATGCGCACGGCATGCGTGCACTCGGGGTGAGCGACAACCGGGGCGGCGGGGTAGGCCGCGCGGATTTTTTCGATGCTTTGACGGGTGAATTCGACGTGGACGTAGCAGTTGCCCTGCCAGAGCGTCATGGGACGTCCGGTTTGTTCGGTGACCCACGCGCCCAGGTTTTCGTCCGGGACAAAGAGGATGTTGCGGTTGGCGGGGACACTTTCGACGATTTTCACCGCGTTGCCGCTGGTGCAGATGACATCGGAAAGCGCTTTCACCCCGGCCGAGCAATTGATGTAGGCAACGACGTAATAGTTCTTCGCGGCATGCTCTTTGAGGTAAGCAGCCAGTTTGTCGGGCGGGCACGAATCGCTAAGCGAGCAGCCTGCGTCGAGGTCGGGAATGACCACCGTCTTGCCGGGGTTGACGATTTTCGCCGTCTCGCCCATGAAATGGACCCCGCAGAAAGCGATGACGTCGGCCTCGGTCTCGGCCGCCCGGTAGGCCAGGCCGAGCGAATCACCCACGTGGTCGGCCAGTTCCTGAATTTCGGCCACCTGATAGTTGTGGGCGAG
>CAMBSX010000026.1 GCA_945870655.1 Chthoniobacter flavus
GCGGTGAGCGAGTCAGTGCCGGCGGGCCGCCTGCTTTCGCCGGCGAACTCTGCCGGGTTTCATGATCCGCACATTTGGCTGGATGCCTCGCTTTGGGCCGAAGCGGTGCCCGCGGTGGTGGCCGGTTTGTCGGAGGCGGATCCCGAAGGGGCGCCGGTCTATCGCGCCAACGGGGAAAAGTTGGCCGCCGAATTGCGGGCGCTGGATGACTGGTGCCGGGAGCAGGCCGAGATGGTGCCCGAGGGGCAACGTATCCTCGTGACCAGTCATGATGCCTTCAACTACTTCGGCCGGGCTTACGGGTTCCAGGTGATCGCGCTCCAGGGGATCTCCACGGTCAGCGAAACGAGTTTGTCCGACATGGCCGGACTCGCTGACTTCCTCCGCGAGCGGAAGGTGCCGGCGATTTTCGTGGAAACAAGCGTCAACCCGGCCGGTTTGCAGCGCGTGGCCCAAGATGCAGGGGCGCGGATCGGAGGCGAGCTTTTCTCCGATGCCCTGGGTGAGCCCGGTCAAATGGCGGGGGGTTACGACGTGGGGACTTACGACGGGATGATGCGTTACAACCTCGCCACCATTGTGGCGGGCTTGGATGAGACCAGGGAGTAGCAGGCAGCACTCTCACGACCGGCTGCGCTTGGCTGGTCGCGGTCTCTATTTTCCGGTGCGCCGGCGCGGGCGTCGTGCGGCGAGGAATTTGTTCATCGCGGCAAGGGTGGCGGGGCTGACGTGGTGTTCAATGCCTTCGGCATCGGCCATGGCGTCCGCGCGTGGTACGCCGAGCACCTCGAGAAAGGCGACCACTGTCTGGTGGCGGTCTTTGGTCCGCGCCGCAAGGGCGCGTCCGGCCGGAGTGAGGAAGATCGAGCGGTAAGGCAGGGTTTTGACCAGTCCCTCGCGCTGGAGTCGCTGGACCGTGCGGATAACCGTGACGTGGGTCACCCCGAGCGAACGGGCGATGTCGGTGGCCCGGGCCTCGCCGTGCTCGGCCATGAGGTCGGCGATGGCTTCGACGTAGTCCTGGGCGCGCTCCTGCGCATGGGCGCGGCGGGTGTGGCGTTGGATGGCGGCGGTGTCGCGGGTGCGGGCGGGCATGACGGTGAGGAATGGGGGTTTGACAGACCGGCAACCGCCGGATTAAACATATTCAGCTAATGTAGCATCTGCTACATCATGATGAAAGATTTTTCCACCACGGCCCCGCCCTTGGAGGTGCATGATTTGACGGTGGCTTACGACCGGCGACCGGTGCTTTACGGGATTGATCTGACCGTGCCGGCGGGGAGTCTGACCGGAATCATCGGTCCGAACGGGGCGGGCAAGTCGACCTTGCTCAAAGCGGTGCTGGGCTTGTTGCCTTTGTCGGCCGGCTGGGTCAAAATTTTCGGTGCTCCGCTGGCCCAAAACGCGCGGCGTACGGGTTACGTTCCGCAGCGGGAGTCGGTAGACTGGGATTTTCCGGTCAACGTGATGGATGTCGTGCTAATGGGGCGCTACGGCCATTTGGCGCCGGGTCGGCGTCCGGGCCGGGCGGACCGCGAGATTGCGCGGGCTTGTCTCGATCAAGTGCAGATGCTGCCTCTGGCGCGGCGGCAGATCGGCAATTTGTCCGGCGGCCAGCGCCAGAGGGTTTTTCTGGCGCGCGCTTTGGCCCAGGAGAGCGACCTCTATTTTATGGACGAACCCTTTGCCGGAGTGGATGCGGCCACGGAGGCGGCGATCATAGATCTCCTCCGCGAGATGAAGGCGCGGGGCAAAACGGTGGTCGTGGTGCACCATGATTTGTCGACCGTGCGGGATTACTTCGACCGTCTGGTTCTTCTCAACGTGCGCCTCGTGGCGGCGGGGCCGACCGCGGAAGTCTTTACGCCGGAGTTGCTGCAGAAAACCTACGGTGGGCGGCTGACCATTCTTTCCGACGTGGTCCAGTCGCTCGGGGAGGAACCTTGAGGCGGCTGGGTTGGTGCGCGGCGCTCCTGGTGTTGACCACTGCCGCACCGGTCGAGGCGGCGCGCATCGGGGAAATAGCGGACTGGAATTTTGGTTCGCAGGCCGCGCGCTTTTTCAGTTTGCAGGATCCTTCGGTGCGCTACGCCTTGGCCGGATCGATGCTGCTGGGGCTGTGTTGCGGTTTGATGGGCGCCTTCCTCGTGGTGCGCAAGCTGGCCTTGATGGGTGATGCGCTCTCCCATGCGGTCTTGCCTGGAGTGGCTCTCGGGTTTTTGTGGGGCATGACAAAGAATCCGGTAGCGATTTTTGCCGGTGCGGTCGGGGCGGGGTTGCTCGGCGCGGTCGTGGTGCAATGGATCCGGGCCACCACGAAGCACCGGGAGGACGCGGCGCTGGGATTTGTCCTGTCCTCGTTTTTCGGGGTAGGCATCGTGCTCTTCACCATGATCCAGAATTTGCCGGGCGGGGCGAAGAGCGGTTTGGATGGTTTCATGTTCGGCCAGGCAGCGGCGCTCGGTCCGGAAGATGTGTGGTTGCTGGCCGGAGTGACCGTGCTGGCCTTGGGGGCGGTGGGTCTTTTTTACAAAGAGTATGTGCTGACAAGTTTCGACGAGGGGTTCGCGCGGTCGCTTGGTTGGCCGGTGAAGCTTTATCATTACAGCCTCATGTTGCTGCTGGCCTTCGCGATTGTCTCGGCCCTGCAGGCCGTCGGCGTGGTCCTGGTCTCGGCCATGTTGGTCATTCCGGCGGCGGCCGCATTCCTCCTGACCGATCGGATGGGCGCCATGCTGGCTTGGTCGGCGGGGTTCGGCATGTTAGCGGGGGCGGCGGGCGCTTTCTTTTCCTTCACCGGGAGGAGCTTGCCGACCGGGCCTTTCATGGTGTTGGCCGCGGCGGGCCTATTCGTGCTCGCTCTGCTCTTCGCCCCGAGACACGGGATGGTCGGGCGATTGTGGCGGCGACGGTCGCGGGCCGCGCGGATTCGCCGGGAGAACACACTCAAGGCGATTTACCATGTGATGGAGGACGGCGGTTTTCGTGAGGAGGTGGTGGCGGTCGGGGACGTGGCAGCCCGGCGGCGGGAGACGGAGGCGGGGGCGCGGCGGGGAGTCGCTGAGTTACAGCGGGCCGGACTGGCCACGGAGGAAGGTGGTCGGGTGGCCTTCACGCCCGAGGGCTGGCAAAGGGCCTGCGAGATTGTCCGCAACCACCGGCTCTGGGAGCTGTATCTGACCAATGCCGCGCAATTGGCTCCGGATCATGTGCACGATGATGCTGAAGTGATCGAGCATATGCTGGGTGATGAGACGGTGCGTCGCTTGGAGCGGCGCTTGAATTACGCACGGCGTGACCCACACGGAAAATTGATCCCGGGCTTGGCCGATCTGGCTGCCGGGGCGCCGCCCTCCGGACGGGCTGCCGGCTGCGCGGAGAAAGGTGCGGCGTGATGTCTGGGTTTATTCCGCCTTTCGAATGGCAAAGGGTCATGGTGCAGCCGTGGACGGAGGACTTCATGGTCTCCTTCTGGATTGTGGTCATGGGTTTTCTCGTCGTGGCGACCTGCGGGCTGGTCGGGACTTACTTGCTCTTGCGTCGCATGGCGCTGGTCGGCGATGCAATCAGCCACAGCATTTTGTTCGGCTTGGTCGTGGCTTTTATGATCTTCCGGTCGGGAGGCACGATGGTGATGTTTGTCGCGGCGGTGGCCACGGGCTTGCTGACGGTGGGCATCATCGAGTTCATCCATCGTCAATCCCGGGTCAAAACCGACGCAGCCATCTGCATTGCCTTCACCACGTTGTTTGCCGCCGGCGTCGTTCTGCTCAGCGTGGCCGAGGTGAAGGGACCCGTGCACCTCGATGCCGAATGTGTGCTTTACGGAGAGATCGCTTTCGTGCCGCTCGATCCGGCGGTGGAGGTTTTCGGACTGGTCCTCGGCCCGGCTCCGGTGGTGCGCATTGCGGGCGTATTGATCGGCTTGCTCGTGCTTGCCGCAGTGTTTTACAAGGAATTGCTGGTCACGTCCTTTGATCCGGCTCTGGCCAAGTCGCTCGGTATTCGGGTGGGGATCTGGCACTACGGCTTGATGGCCGTACTTTCGATCGTCATCGTCTCGGTCTTCGAAGCGGTCGGTGCGATTCTTGCCGTGGCCATGCTGGTGGTGCCACCGATGTTTGCCGCGCAATTGTCGGACCGTTTGCCGGTCCGGTTCGCGCTGGTCTTTTTGCACGCGGCACTGAGCAGCCTGGTGGGTTACCAGCTGTCCGTCTGGCTCAATTGCTCCCCGGCAGGGGCCATGGTGGTTGTCGGGGCCCTGCTCTTCTTGCTCGCCTGGGCGGTAACGCGGCCGCGGCGTGCTGCGCTCCCGGATTGGACGGCTCCAAGTTGAATCGGCCAGTGGTCGCCCGGGGCGGCAGGTCATTTCGGGCTCGCTTCGGCGAGCGAAGATGGCTCAATTTGGCGGCGCGATGAACAGGTTGCGCAATCCACGAATATTAGCCGCCACTTTGGCGGCCGGTTTTTTTCTCGGGCTTTCTCCCCTGGCCCAGGCTCGGACTCCGAAGTGGGAGTATCTGGTGGTCAGTGCCGCGCTGAATAATCGCAACCTCGAGCAGATGCTCAATGCGCGCGGGTTGGAAGGGTGGGAATTGGTGGGTTTCACCCGCAAGGATGTGGCGGTGTTCAAGCGGGCGGTGAAGTAAAGGTGCCTGCGGCCGCTTCCGGGGCGGTGGCAGTTCGACCTTTCTCCCTTGGCCTCCTTCTCTGCTGCCACCAGGAGCGGCTATTCCGGGGCGGGGAGACGGAGAGGTGCCGGGGGGAGCATTTGGACCTGGCGGTCGTGACGGGGAAGGCGGATGGTGAGTTTCAAGCCGTTGCCGGGGTCACTTTCGATGACGACTTCGCCGCCGTGGGCGCGGACAATGCGTTGGGTGATCATAAGGCCGAGACCGCTGCCGCTTTGCTTTGTGGTAAAATAGGGCTCGAAGATGCGGGCCATGGCTTCCTGGGTCATTCCGCCACCCGTGTCGGCGAAATGGATGTTGACCCATTCGTTGTCCGAACCGGTGCGGATCTTGAGGAGGCCGCCCTGCTTCATGGCTTCACTTGCGTTTTTAACGATGTTGTAGAACGCCTGCTTGAGTTGATCTTGGTCGACTTCAAGGACGGGGAGCCCGGGGGCGGGTTCAAGTTCGAGCAGGATGTTGCGGGACTTCAGTTCGGGTCCGAGGAATTCGGCGGCGTCGCGGACAAGGGAATTGAGGTCATGCGGGGCGCGTTGCAGCGGGGCGGGACGGATGGCACGGAGGAACTGGGTGACAATGGTGTCGAGGCGTTTGATTTCTTCCTGCGCGACTTCGAGCGGGTGAAGGAGGGTGTCCTGCTGGTGATCGGGCAGTTTGCGCAGGCGGCGTTCGAGGAGTTGGAGGTGGATGGTGAGGGAGTTGAGGGGGTTGCCGATTTCGTGGGCCACACCGGCGGCAAGGAGTTGGAGGGCGGCGATGCGTTCGCTCTCCAGCGTTTCTTGTGCGGCGCGGTGGCGCTCGGTGAAGTCGCGCATGATGAGGGCGTAACCGGCGTGCTGGCGGTGTCCGGGTTTGTCGTCGTCCTCGGCGAGAAGCGGAACAACATAGAAATTGAGGACGCGACGGGCGGGGTGGAAAACCTCAATGTCGCGGGTGACCACTTCGCGGCCTTGGGCGAGTTCCTTCCAGCGCAGTCCGCTGATGTTTTCGGCTAGCGGACGGCCGAGCGCGGCGGCGGGGTCGAGTCCGAAGAGGAGTCCGGCGGCATCGTTCATGTAGATGACCGTGCCGCCGGTGTCGGTGACAATGACGCCTTCGCGGATGGCGTTGAAGATGGTCTCGAGGAAGCGTTTGTCGCGGGCCAACTCGACAAAGAAAGCTTCGACGTCTTCCGGCTGGATGCGGCGGAGGCGGGCGAGGAGTTTGTCGAGGAAGGCGCGTTTCATTTTCGGGGTTACGGCCCGCTGGGGCCGGGGGGCTTATTTTTGATCGAGGTCGATCTTGAGCAGGGTGGCGAGCTCGTCGACGCGTTGGGCGAAGAGTTGGAGGGCCGCCTTGACGGGGGCGGGTGAGGTCATGTCAACGCCGGCCAGTTTGAGGGTATCGATGGGATCTTGCCGGCCGCCGGATTGGAGGAAGGCCAGGTAGCGGGACGGGTCGCCGGTTTCGAGCACTTGGCGGGAGAGGGCGATGGCAGCGCTCATGCCGATGGCGTATTGGTAGACGTAAAACGCGCTGTAGAAATGCGGGATGCGCAGGCACTCAAGGTCGAGTTGCGGGTCGAGGGTGAAGCCGGGTCCGAAATAGGTAACCAGCAATTCGTGGTAAATGGTGGTCAGGGTGTCGAGGGTGAGGGCTTCGCCGGCCTCCTGACGTTCGTGGATAATTTTTTCGAACTCAGCGAACATGGTCTGTCGGTAGATGGTGCCACGGAGGTCGTCGATCTGGCGGTTGAGCAGATAAGCTTTCATGGACGGATCATCCGTCTGGGCGAGAAGGTGGTGGGTAAGGAGTTCCTCGTTGAAGGTGGAGGCGACCTCGGCGAGGAAGATCGGATAATGGTAGTCCTGAAAGGTCTGGTGCCGCTGGGCATACCAAGTGTGCATGGAGTGGCCCGCCTCGTGCGCGAGGGTGAACATGTCGGCAAAGACATCCGGCTTGTAATTCATGAGGATGTAGGGCGGGCAGCCGTAGCATCCACTGGAAAAGGCGCCGCTGCGCTTGCCTTTCGACTCGTAGCGGTCACACCAGCGTCCGCGCAGTCCGGCTTCGAGCTCGCGCGTGTATTCGTCGCCCAGAGGAGCGGTGGCGGCGATGGTCCGGTCGATAGCCTCGTCGAAGGTAAGCTGCGTGGTGATTTGCGGGACGAGGGGGACGTAGGTGTCGTAGTGGTGGACCTCTTCGAGGCCGAGGGCGCGGCGGCGGAGTTCGTAGTAACAGTGCAGGGGCGCAAGGTTGGCGCGGACCGTTGAGACGAGGTTGGTGTAGACGTCAGTGGGGATGTTGTGACGGAAGAGGGCGGCGTCGAGGGCGGACGGATAATGGCGCGCCTTGGCCTGGAAGACGTCGGTGCGGACCGAGCTGGCCAGGGTGCTAGCCAGGGTGAATTTGTGGTCGGTGAATTCCTCGTAGAATTGATGGAAGGCGCGGCGGCGGAGGTCGTGGTCGGGTTTGACCAGGAAGGAGCTGAAGCTACTTTGGCTCAACTCGACTTGGCGGCCGGCGCCGTCAGTGATCAGCCCGAACTTGAGGTCGACATTGGTGAGTTGGGAGAAAGTGTCCTCGTGTCCGGCCAGCGGTTGCGAGCTCATGGCGAGGAGGCGTTCTTCGCTTTCGTTGAGCGTGTGCGGTTGGAAGCGGCGGAGACGTTCGAGCACGCGGCGCCAGGGGGCGAGTGCGGGAGCGGCGGCGAGGGCGGCGAATTCCGCGTCTGGGACCGCCATCAACTCGGGGCCGAGAAAGGAACATTGCTCCACGATGTCGGTGTGGAGATTCTGCAGGCGGGCTTCGCGTTCGAGGAAGACGGGGTCGGACGCGTTTTCGCTGACCCGCAGGCTGGCGTAGGTGACGAGGCGTTCGAGCGGTTGGTCGATGCTCTTTTCGAATTCGAGCGCAGCGAGGAGGGCGGCGGGGGATTCGGCGAGTCGTCCGCGGAATTGCGTGATCTGCGGGTAGCGTTGCTGGAGCGTGGTAAAATCGGACTCCCACGTGGCGTCATCTGGGTAGAGGTGTGTGAGGTCCCAGCGGTCGGATTCGGGGATTTCCTGGCGGGTGGGGACGCGGGAGATGGCGGGGGCTTCGGTCGAGTGGAACAACATGGTGGTGGATTTTGGGAGGGTCAGAATTCGGAGCAATTGAAAACGATGCGGTAGCCGCAGGTGGCGCTGCGGCAGACCACTTTGCATTTTTCAGAAATGAGGGCCGCGCCGCAGACCGGGCAGACGGTGTCCGGGTTGTCGTTCCGGGAGGTCGCCGGGGCGGCGATGGCGCGCAAAGCGGCGGCGAGGGTGCGAACGACTTCGGGGTCGTGTCCTGCGGAGAGGCTAACGCGGAGGCGTGAGGTGCCAGCGGGGACGGTAGGCGGGCGGATGGCGGGGACGTGGAAACCGAGTTGGGTCATTCGATCGGCGGCCTGAAGGGCGTCCTCTTCGCGGCCGATGATGACCGGATGAATGGCGGCGGGTGGGGTTGGTTCGAGAAGGGCGGCGACGTCGCGGAGTTTGGCCCGGCGCTGGTCTCCCTCGGGGCTGGCGCACAGGTCGAGTGCGGCCGAGGCGGCGGCGGCGCTGGCGGCCGGCGGGGCGGTGGAGAAGATGAAGCTGCGGGCGCGGTTGACGAGGAGGTCGATGAGGGCGCGTGATCCCGCGATGTAGCCACCCGAGCTGCCGAGGGCTTTGCCCAACGTGCCCATTTGCACTTCGATGCGATGGGCCAACCCGAGTTGATCGGCCAGTCCGCGACCGCCACGGCCGAGAACGCCGACCGCATGGGCTTCATCGAGGAGGAGAACGGCGCCGTAGCGGTCTTTGAGTTCCACGATCTCGCGGAGCGGGGCGAGGTCGCCATCCATGCTGAAGACGGATTCGGTGACGATGAAAATGCGTGCTTGCGGATGTTTCTTGCCCGCCCATTGGAGGTGGTGTTGCAGGTGGTCGGGATTGTGGTGATGGAAAGGACGGATGGTGGCGCCGCTGAGGCGGGCGCCGTCGACCAGGCAGGCGTGGGAAAGTTTGTCCAGGAGGATGACGTCGTCTTTGGTCGCAAGTGCTTGCAGGGCGCCGGTGCTGGAAGCGTAGCCGCTGCCGAAGACGAGGGCGGCAGCGGTGTTTTTGAACGCGGCGATGTTTTCTTCGAGTTCGCGGTGGGGACGTTGGGTTCCGGTGACGAGGCGGGAAGACCCGGCGCCGGCACCAAATTTGCGGGTTGCCTCGAGCGCGGCGGCGACCACCTGGGGGTGGGCGGCGAGCCCAAGATAGTCATTCGAGGCGAAGTTGTGCCGCGCTTTGTTGTCGAAGCGGACGAGCGGACCGGTGGCAAGGTCCGAGACGAGGAGGCGCCGTCGGCGGTGTTGGGTCTCGAGGTCGGCGAGGGTCTTTTGCAGGTGGTCTTCGAACATCAGGCAGCGAGGATTCTTCACCGCAAAGGGCGCGGAGTCCATTGAAGAGAAGGTCGATTGATGGTTGGCCCCCTTCTCTTCGCGGGTGGGTTGGCCCGTTTTGCCCCGACGGCTGAAGAGGAAGGGTTGATTGGCGGGGGTCTGGCGGGCAACTTGGCGGCATGCTTCACCTGCCTGACCCCGTGCACCCGTTTGCGGTGCATTTCCCGGCGGCGTTCCTCCTCCTGGGAATGGTGGCTCTTGTTTTCTCGCTCTTGTGGCCCAACCGCTACGTGGTGCGCCTGGCTTTTCTGATGATGGTGCTTGGCGCGTTGGGTGCCACTTGGGCTCACCGCACGGGGACGGATGAGGCGGTGGCTGTGCGTTATGTCGGCGAGTCGACGGCCGCGGCAGTGCAGGAGCACAAGAGCACTTCGGATCTGATGCTTGTGGCTTCATGGATCGCGGCGGTCTCGGCTGGCACGGTCTTTTTCACCAATCTCATCCCTGGATTGTCCTTGCTGGCTCGCTTGGTCGCGGTGGCCTCGTGTTTGTTTTTGTTATGGACGATGCAGGCCTCGCACCACACGGGTATGGTGCTCACGCACACCCACTTTTTCGGGCCGAATGCGCCCAAACCTGCGCCGGGAACGGAAGAAGTGATCCGCCTAAAAGTGGAGTGATCCCGGCGAACCTCCCACCGGGTTCCCGAACCGGGCGGCGGGGAGGTTGGTTCAGTCTGGGCGCGATAACCCTTGTTTTTGCGCGTTTCCTTGCGGGACCCGAACGGGTAGAAATAGGGGATGGAAAAAGTCAAAGCGGCCGTGGTTGGAGCTAGCGGTTACTCGGGCGAGGAGCTTGTCGCGTTGCTCGCGCGGCATCCGCGGGTGGAAATTGTCGCGGTGACCTCGCGGCAATCGGCCGGGGAGACAATAGCCCGGGTCTTTCCGCGCACCGCGGGATCCGTCGTTGCGGGACTAAAATTTATCGAACCGTCGGTCGGGGCACTGGAAACATCAGGTGCCGCAACCATCTTTCTTGCCCTGCCGCACGGACTGGCCGCCGAGTTTGCCGGGCCATTGCGGAAAGCCGGCCGGCAGGTGATCGATCTGAGCGCGGATTTCCGGCTCAAATCAGCGGACGTCTTTGCCGAGTTTTATGGCGGAGCGCACCCTGCGCCTGAACTCTTGGCGGAATCGGTCTATGCGCTGCCCGAAATTCTCCAAGGTAATGCGCTGAAAGGTGCTGGGCTCATCGCATGTCCCGGTTGTTATCCGACCAGCATTCTCGTGCCGGTCGTTCCCCTCCTGCGGCGGGGGTTGATTGATCCTGCGACGATTGTGATCAACAGCCAGAGTGGGGTCAGTGGTGCGGGGCGCAAAGCGGATGCAGCGCTTCTCTTTGCCGAGTGCAATGAAAGTCTCCGGGCTTATGGTGCGCCCAAGCACCGGCATCTTTCGGAGATCGAGCAGGAGCTTTCAGCCGCGGCAGGATGCACGGTGACGGTCACCTTCACGCCGCATCTTGTTCCGGTGACTAGAGGGATGATTTCCACCATCGTGGCTACTCCGCGCGGCGGCGCCGACGCCGGAATGGTCGAATCGGTTTGGCGCGAAGCCTACCACGGGCGGCCTTTCGTCCGTGTCGTGCCGCACTTGCCCGATTCGAAGCATGTTACGAATACCAACTTCATCGATCTTGCGGTGCGCGAGGACAAGCGGACGGGGCGTTTGATTCTTTTCAGTGCCCTCGACAATCTCGGCAAGGGCGCCGCGTCGCAGGCGGTGCAGGCCTTCAATCTTTCGCAGGGCTGGGACGAAACATTGGGATTGTCATGAACAAGCTGAAAACGATCAAAGGCGGGGTCACGGCCGCAAAAGGTTTCCGTGCCGCCGCGGTTTTCGCGGGGATCAAGCCTTCCAACAAAAGCCGCGCCGATTTGGCGCTGGTGGCGTCCGAAGTGCCCGCCGTGGCGGCCGGAGTGTTCACCACCAATCGGGTCAAGGCGGCGCCGGTGCGCGTTTCGCGCGCCCATTTGCGCGCGCCACAGGCTTGTGCCGTGCTGCTCAACAGCGGAAACGCCAACGCTTGCACCGGTCCGTGCGGCATCGCGGCGGCCAAGTCGCTCACTGCGAGCCTGGCCGATGTGCTCGACTGCGGCGTGCGTCGCGTGCTGGTTTGCTCGACCGGACGTATCGGCGTGCCTTTGCCGTTGGAAAAAATGACGGAGAAGCTTCCGGAACTGGCTGCGCGCTTGTCGGCTCAGGGCGGCCGGGATGCGGCACAAGCCATCATGACGAGTGATACCTTCGCCAAGGAGTTCGCCATCGAGGTGCGCGCCCCGGGCGGTGTGTTCCGGGTCGGCGGCATGGCCAAAGGAGCCGGGATGATCGACCCGAACATGGCGACCATGCTCTGTCTGCTCACCACCGACGCGAAAATTTCCAAGGGCACACTGCAAAATGCCTTGCACACGGCAGTGGAGCGCAGCTTCAACCGCATCACGGTGGATGGGGACATGAGCACGAACGACACCGTGCTGGTATTGGCCAATGGCGCGGCGGGCGGTGCGCCGATCAAGAGCGGTTCGCCCGAGCATACCCTTTTCACCGAGGCGCTCAACGAAGTCTGCACCCGGCTGGCCTTCATGATCGTACGCGATGGCGAGGGTGTTTCGAAATTCGTCACCGTGCAGGTGCGCGGGGCCTCCAGCCTGCAGGCGGCGCGCAAGGTGTGCGAGGCAGTGGCCAATTCCACTCTGGTCAAATGTGCCTGGGCGGGCAACGACCCCAATTGGGGCCGCATCCTTGATGCCGCCGGCTACTGCGGCGTGCGCATCCGGGAGGAATTGGTCGACATTTACTACGACGGGGTCGTGGCGGTGCGCGGAGGAACGGCGGCGCCCACGCCAAAGGACAAGCTGGTCAAAGCGGTCTCCGGCGACAAGTTCACCGTGACGATCGACCTGCACCAAGGCAAAGCCTTCTACACGGTTTACACGACCGACCTGACGGAGAAATACGTCGAACTCAACTTGAGCGAATAGGATGAGTCTTTCCGACGCCAGTCTCCGGGCCGCGACGCTGATCGAGGCGTTGCCGTATTTGCAAAAGTTCCGCGGGCAAACCTTCGTTATAAAATACGGAGGCAGTGCGATGGAAAGCGTCGAGGCCGTCGAGCGGTTGTTGCGTGATGTTGTCTTTCTCGAGGCCGTGGGGGTCAACCCGGTGTTGGTGCACGGCGGCGGCAAGGCGATCAGTGCGCGCATGCGCGAAGCCGGATTGTCCGCACGGTTCGTCAACGGCCTGCGGGTCACGGACGCCGATTCGATCCGCATTGTTGAAGACGTGCTGGACCGCGAGGTGAATCCCCGGTTGGTCGAAACGATCAACACATTCGGCGGTCATGCCATCGGATTTTCGGGGTGCGATGTGTTGCGTGCGGAAAAGCTGCCCGCGGTCGATGATGGCGAGGGGGGTACGGAGGACATCGGGTTTGTCGGCCGGGTCACGGGAGTGGAAACGACGGAGATCGAAAAAGTTCTTCACGAGGAGCGTGTGCCCGTGATTTCCCCGGTCGCGCGGGGCGCAGACGGACTCACTTACAACATCAACGCCGACGAGGCCGCGGCGGCCATCGCGGGCGCCTTGCGCGCGGCAAAGCTGGTCTTTCTCAGCGATGTGCCCGGGATCATGCGCGACCGCGAGGATCCCGGTTCGCTCATTCCCAGCGTGCGTACCGGCCAGGTAGACGCGCTCATCCGCCAAAAGGTGCTTGAAGGCGGCATGATTCCCAAAGTTCAGGGGGCGGTGGCCGCTTTGCGTAACGGTGTGGGCAAGACGCATATGATTGACGGACGCTTGTCGCATGCTTTGCTCTTGGAAATATTCACCAATGATGGCGTCGGCACCGAAATTGTGGCTTAGTGCGGTTCTCCTCGCGGCGTGCGCGTTCACGGCGCAGGCAGAATTCCGCGGTGCCTGGATTTCAACCGTGCACAATCTCGATTGGCCTTCGAAAAAGGGCCTGTCCGTCCCGCATCAGAAAGCGGAACTCATCCGCATTCTCGACTCGGCCGAGTCGCTCGGACTGACCGATATCTTTTTCCAGGTGCGCCCCGAAGGCGACGCCCTTTACCGTTCGTCGCTGGAGCCCTGGAGTCGTTTTCTTACCGGAACACAAGGCAAGGATCCTGGCTATGACCCGCTTGCGTTCTGCCTCAGCGAGGCGGGGAAGCGCGACATCCGCGTGCACGCCTGGCTCAATCCTTATCGCGCCTCGGTCAAAGCCGGGGCACCGCTGGCCTCGAACCATATGGCGCGTCGCTACAAATCCTCTGCCTACAAAGTCGGTTCGGTCGTCTGCATGGACCCCGGGGCCCGTGAAGTGCAGGACCATGTGGTCAAAGTGGTTGCTGACCTTGCCCGCCGCTATCCGGTAGCCGGTATCCATTTCGACGACTATTTTTATCCGTATCCTTCGGTCGGAAAGCTGCCGGACGGCAAAACTTACGAACGCTATCGCTCGGGAGGGGGGGATTTGTCGTTAGGCGATTGGCGCCGGGACAACGTGAACCGCCTCATTGCGCGATCGTCCCAGGCCGCGAAGGAAGCGCGTCCGGGTATCGTTTTCGGGGTGAGTCCTTTCGGCATCTACACCAAAGGCCAGCCTAGCACGGTCAAAGCCGGGCTCGACCAACTCAACGAGATTTATGCCGATCCTTTGAAGTGGATGCGCAGCGGTTGGGTTGACTACATCGCGCCGCAACTTTACTGGAAGGACCAATCCGACCAGTGTTTCACCGAGTTGCTCAAGTGGTGGCGCAGTCCTTCGATCAATCCACGGGGCGTGCCGGTCTACCCCGGCATCGCCGCCTACCGCATGAGCGAGCAGGGTTGGCCGGCGCAGGAGATTGTCCGGCAAGTGGCTTTATCGCGCACCGTAGGGTCCGGTCCCTCCGGCCATGTTTTCTTCCGTATGGCGAATTTGGTCAACAACACCAAGGGAGTTTCGACCATGCTGAAAAAAGCCGGCTATTGAGGCAGGAGCAGCGCGCGGGCCACGGCAAGAAGTTTTTCCGGCGCGGAGAGGCGGTAGTGTTTTTCGGTCACTCGCAAATGGTCGCGCTGCATTTTTCCCAGAAGGGCACGGTAAATTGAGGCCATGATGCGGGCGGGAAGGAGGTTGCGGGCATCGGCGGAAGGCTGCAGGCGCGCCGCCTTTTCGAAAAGTTGGTCGGTTTCCGCGGCGAATGCCGCGAGATATGGCCCCGCGCCAGAGGGAAACGATGCGGGGTTCGCCCCGGCGCTGGCCAGTTCGTCCAGCGGGTAGTAGATCCGCTTGCGGCGGAGATCCGCGGCGGTGTCACGTAGGATATTGGTGTATTGCAACGCGCGTCCCAAGGTCTCCGCATAATTCGCCGCGCGGCGGGGGTCCGCGCCGAAAATGGGCAGGCAAATTTGTCCCACTGTTCCGGCTACCCGGTGGCAGTAGAGATCGAGCTCGGACCGCGTGGCCATGCGCACCTGAGGGGCAAGGTCGGTGGCGGTGCCGTCGAGCAACTCGAGGAAGAGGTTCCGGTCGAGATCGCGGCGCCGGACCAAGGAGGCGAGGTTGCCCGGCAACCCCGGCAAGTCCGCACCGCGGAAACCCGTGCGCCAAGCCTCGAGCGCTTCCCAGCGGGACGCGGGCGGATGCGGCCCGCTGTCGGCCAGGTCGTCGACCACGCGGCAGAACGCGTAGAATGTTTCGAGGTCACGTCGGCGGGCGGCGGGCAACAAACGGAAGGCCGGCACAAAGCTCGACTTGCCGGCCCGGACGATGGCCGCCGCATCGAGGTGCCCGGGCGGAAGGAGCGGATTCATGCGCCTTCAAGGCGTCCGCCGGACATCTGGAGTGTGCGGTCGGCGGCCCGCGAGGCCGGTCCATCGGGCCTGGTACCCCAGACTACGGTGAGGCCAAGTTCGACCACGGCGCGGCGGGCCAGGGGAACGAGAAGTTCCTCGGCGCCGGGCGATTCGGCCAGGAGCAGTTGCGGCCGGTGGATGATGGCGCGGGCAAAGGCGGCAACGGCCTGGCTTTCCGGGGCAAGATCGCCGACCCGCTGTTCGGCCTCCTCCTCCAGATGACAAAACCTCAGAGCGGACAAGGTGCGCTCGGCTTGTTCGGCTTCGGTCGTGCCGCCGGCCTTGAGGACGGGGAAGGCGATGTTTTCCAGGACGCTCAACGAGGGGAGAAGGGCGCAGGCCGGGAAAAGAAATCCGATGTGTCGCAGGCGCAGTGCATCGCGGGCGTGAGCCGGCAGTCCCGTGGTGTTGATCCCGCCGAGCCAGACTTCGCCGGCATCGGGCTGCTCAAGCAGGCCGAGCACATGAAGGAGGAGATTCTTCCCGCAGCCCTCCGGACCGCTGATGGCATAAAAACGGCCGGCCTCGAAGACGGCATTCGCGCCATGAACATGCGAATCGCCTTCGCGCCATAGCGGCCGGACGCAGTGCAGTTCGCGGCAATGGAGCAGGGGGGCTTTCATTGCACGGCCCCGCATCTTGCATCGGTTTGGCTGGAAATGCAGGAAGAATCTGTTGCCGTGCGGGCGGCGGGGCGGCACCCTCGTGGTTCATGACCGTGGCCAACCAAATCACACTCGTGCGCATCCTGCTCATTCCGGTGTTTGTCGTGTTCGCCGTTTACTACTCGGCGAGCGTGCGCGCCGGCGCGGCCGAGGAATCCTTGCGCTGGGCCGCTGTCGCGGTATTTGTCGTTGCCGCGGCGAGCGACGGCCTCGACGGATGGATTGCGCGCCGCTTCAGCCAGCGAAGCGCCCTAGGGGTGGTGCTTGATCCCATAGCCGACAAAGGCCTGCTGCTCACCGCCATCATCACTTTGAGTCTGTATCCGTGGCCGGTGAGCCTGCCCCTCTGGTTCCCCGTGCTGGTTATCGCCCGCGATGTGGTGATTCTCGTCGGTTGCGGGCTGCTCAAATTTTTCACCGGTGATGTCGAAGTGCGACCCAGTATCCTCGGGAAAATTGCCACCGCTCTGCAGATGGCCGCTGTGGCTTGGGTACTCCTGCAGATTCCTGAGCAGCAGTGGGTCGTCTGGGCGGCGGGGCTTTTCACTTTGCTCAGCGGCCTGGGCTACATGTGGCGCGGCCTGCACGCCATGGAAGGGGCGGCGCAAGCGGAATGAAAAAAGCTGTTCTCGTGGGCCGTCCGAATGTCGGAAAATCCGCGCTCTTCAACCGTCTGGCCGGGCGGCGCATCTCCATCGTGCACGACCAACCCGGGGTGACGCGCGACAGCATCGAGGCGGTCTGCAAACTCGGCCCGACCCCTTTTGCCATTGTCGACACCGGAGGCATTGGATCCTCCCCGGATCCCGACTTCGCCGAGGCCACGCACCGCGCGGCCGATCATGCCATGGAAGGCGCCGACGTCGTGCTCTTTGTGGTCGATGGCCAGGACGGACTCCTCCCGCTCGACAACGAGTTAGCCGCGAAGCTGCGCCGCGCCTCGCGCCCGGTTGTTCTGGTGGTCAACAAGATTGATGATCCGAAACACGACGACCGCGAGGCGGAGTTCCTCCGTCTCGGCTTTCCCCGCGTGGTCGGGGTCAGTGCCGTGCATGGACGTGGCACAGGAGACCTGATTTCCGCCGTGGCCGAAGCCTTCGGGGCGGTCGCGGAGAAGGCCGAAGCCCTCGAGGTCAAGATCCCGCCCCGCATCGTCATCATTGGTCGTCCGAACGTTGGCAAATCTTCGCTGACCAACGCGCTGCTTGGAAGCGCGCGAGCCATCGTGAGCGAAATCGCCGGCACAACCCGCGATGCCCTCGAGGTACCCTGCGAGCTGGGCGGGCATAACTACCTTTTGCTCGACACCGCGGGGATCCGTCACCGTTCCAAGCACAACACCTCGGTGGAAGTCTTCAGTGTCATGCGCTCCGAGGAGGCCATTCGCATGGCTGACGTCTGCGTGCTGGTCGTCGACGCCCAGGTTGGCGTGACCGAGCAGGACAAGCGCATCGCCGGGCTGGTGCAAAAAGCGCGAAAAGCCGTGGTCATCGCGGTGAACAAGTCCGACCTCATTCCGGAGGAAGACCAGAAGCGCGATGGACTCAAGGAGCAACTTGCCACCTGGCAATCACAGCTTTTTTTCCTGCCCTACGCCCCTATGGTCCTGCTCTCGGCCAAGACCGGTGACAGTTTGAAGCGTCTCGGGACCACCCTGGAAAAAGTGCGCCAGCACGCCACCCGCCGGCTCGGCACGGGCGAATTGAATCGCGTGGTCAGGGAGGCCATGACTCTCCATCCGCCCCCGTTGAAAGGTACACGCCGGCTGAAGGTTTTTTACGCGACACAACTCGAGGAGACGCAACCCCGTCCGTTCGCCCCGGTGCGGTTCCTACTCTTCGTCAATGCCCCGGGCCTGCTCACGCCGACTTACGAAACATATCTGGCCGCCCAATTGCGCCGTATCCGCGAGTATCCAGGCCTTCCGCTCATCCTCGATTTGCGTGCCCGTCCGGAGTCGGAAAAGCGCCTCCGCACCCGCGGCGGGAAGCGTCCTTCCAAGCGTGCCCCGGCCAAGCGGCGCTGAACGGCGTCCGCGGACCTTGGCACGGACGTTGCTTTTCTTGCCGTCGGGGGGTGAGTTTTTCTTTGCCCCCGCCGCCGAAATCCTTAACTTGATCGATCTGTCCGGTCCCGGCCGGCCCATCCCATGAAAAGACCCGCACGCCAAGGACTTTACGACCCGCAATTCGAGCACGAATCTTGCGGGGTCGGCTTCGTGGCCAACATGAAAGGCGTCCGGTCGCACGAAATCGTCGAGCAGGGCCTGCAAATTCTGGTCAACTTGGAGCACCGCGGGGCCTGCGGGTTTGAGGAAAACACGGGTGACGGTGCCGGTATCCTTCTCCAGATGCCGGATAAATTTCTTCGGGCCGTGGCCAAGGAAGAACACATCGACCTCCCGGCCGCCGGACACTACGGCGTGGCCATGGTTTTTCTCCCGCCCGAGAAGCAACTCCGCCAAAAAATCGAGGAACGCTTCGAACAAGTGGTCCGGGCCGAAGGGCAAAAATTTCTCGGCTGGCGCACCGTCCCGACCGACAACTCGACCCTTGGCGAGACGGCCAAGTCCGAGGAACCCGAAGTTCGCATGGCTTTTGTCGGGCGCAGCGCCTCGATCCAGAACGACCTCGCCTTCGAGCGCAAACTTTACGTCATCCGCCACCGCCTCTTCAACGAAGTCCGCTACGCCGGCGCGCCCGGCGGCAGCTTCTTCTACATCCCGAGTTTCTCCTCCCGTACCATTGTCTTCAAAGGCATGTTGACCACGGCGCAGGTCGCGGAATTTTATCCCGATCTCTCGGATCCCCGCATGGAAAGCGCCTTGGCGCTGGTCCACTCGCGTTTCAGCACGAACACTTTCCCGAGTTGGGACCGCGCGCACCCCTACCGCTACGTGGCGCACAACGGAGAGATCAACACCCTCCGCGGCAACGTCAATTGGATGCACGCCCGCGAATCGCAATTTGCCTCGCCGCTTTTTGGCGAGGACATGGAGCAACTCAAACCGATCGTCCACCAGGACGGCAGCGACTCGGCCATGTTCGACAATTGCTTCGAGTTTCTTGTCCTTTCCGGCCGGTCGCTTGCCCATGCCGCCGTCATGATGATCCCCGAGCCTTGGGCCAAACACGGCACCATGCCGCAGGAGAACAAAGACTTTTACGAATATCATTCCTGTCTCATGGAGCCGTGGGACGGCCCGGCGGCGGTTGCTTTCACCGACGGGACGCAGATTGGCGCGGTCCTTGATCGTAACGGCCTTCGTCCCTGCCGTTATTACGTGACCAAGGACGACCTCGTCGTCATGGCTTCCGAGGTCGGCGTGCTCGACATCGAGCCCGAGCGCATCGCGCACAAAGGTCGCCTGCAACCCGGCCGCATCTTCCTCGTCGACACGAAGGA
>CAMBSX010000027.1 GCA_945870655.1 Chthoniobacter flavus
GCGTTTGCGCGGGCTCGAACTGCGGGGCAAAACCCTCGGGGTGGTGGGAACCGGACGCGTCGGAAGCATGGTGATTTCCATTGGCCGCGCGTTCGGGATGGAGTGCGTGGCGTTCGACAAAAAACCGGATGCCGGCCTGGCAGCCGCGCTTGGTTTCCGCTACGTGCCCCTCGACAAGTTGCTGCGTTCATCCGACATCGTCACGCTCCATGTCCCGCTCAATCCGCGGACGCGACACCTGCTCAGCGCCAAGCGGTTGGCCCGTGGCAAACCCGGTTTCATTCTGATCAACACGGCCCGCGGGGCCCTGGTTGACATCGACGCACTGCTCGCCGGGTTGCAAAGCGGGCGGGTGGGTGGTGTGGGTCTTGATGTGCTCGAGGACGACAGCGTCTTCCGGAACGACGCCTCGAGGATTATCGGGGAGCAAATCGTGCAGAAAATCCACGCGATGTCCACCCCGGGTGGTGATCCGTTGCGCCGGGAAAAACGACTGCGGGAGCTGGAGGGGATCATGCGCAACCGGCAACTGCTGGCCCACGAGAACGTATTTTTCACTCCGCATGTCGGCTTCAACAGCGTCGAGGCGATCGAGCGGATCAATCTCGGTACGGTGCAGAATATCCGCGACTTTCTGGGCGGCGGCCTGCGGCCCGAAGCGGTGGTCGCACCATGAACCACTGGCTGGTCAAGCAGGAGCCCGACGCTTACGCGTGGGAGCAGTTCGTGCGTGACAAGGGCACGGCGTGGACGGGCGTGCGGAATTTCCAGGCCCGGAACAACCTTCGCGCCATGAAAAAAGGCGATGAGGTTTTTTACTACCACAGCGTGACCGGAAAGGCGGTGGTCGGAACGGCGCGGGTGACCCGTGAGGCCTACCGTGATCCGTCCGCGGAGGACGGAGACTGGTCGTGCGTCGATCTTGTGCCGCGGCAGGCCTGCCGCACGCCTGTCACCCTAGAGCAGATCAAAGCCGAACCTTCACTGCGGGAAATCGCCCTGCTCCGACAATCGCGGCTCAGTGTCATGCCGCTCACGCCCGCGGAGGCCGACACCCTCCGCCGGATGGGAGGTCTCGGGTGATCCGGCTTGGCCTGCTGGCCGCGGTTCATCTGGCCGCGCTGCCTCCTCCTTTTGCTCTCTCCGCGCAGCCGGATCCCAAGGCTTGGCAGGATTCCGCGGTTTGGTATCAGATTTTTCCCGAGCGTTTCCGCAATGGCGATCCGTCCAACGACCCGGTGCGAGAGAGCCTCGGAAGCAAGGACTGGCTCCCGCATTCGTGGCAGACGCGTGCCTGGACTTCGGATTGGTATGCGCGTGACGCCTGGGAGCAGGCCAAGTCGGACGACTTTTTCTGGACCGCCGGCGACCGGCGCTACGGCGGGGACATCCAGGGCATTATCGACCAGCTTGATTATCTGCGCGACCTCGGGATCAACGCGATCTACCTCAATCCTGTCTTTTGGTCCGGCTCGCATCACAAATACGACGCCTTCAGCTTCCACCATGTCGATCCTTGGTTTGGTCCGGATCCGGGCGGCGATCTGGCCCTCATGGCCGGGGAATCCGAGGACCCGGCGACATGGAAGTGGACCGCGGCGGATCATTTGTTCCTCGAGATGATCGAGAAGGCGCATGCCCGGGGGATCCGGGTGGTGATTGACGGCGTTTTCAACCATGCCGGCCTCGGATTTTTCGCCTTCGAGGACGTGCGGAAGAACGGGGCAGCTTCGCGGTTCCGGGACTGGTTTCACGTCGAATCATGGGATGACCCGGCCACACCGGGTGACGAGTTCCGCTGGCGCGGGTGGCAGGGGGTCGCAGAGTTGCCGGAATTCGCGGAAACGGCGACCGACGGTACGGGCGACCTCGTTCCAGGGGTAAAAAATTACCTCCTCGCCGTGACGCGGCGCTGGATGGCCCCGGACGGCGACGTGACCCGCGGAGTGGACGGCTGGCGCCTGGATGTTGCTTGGATGGTGCCCAACGCCTTTTGGCGAGAATGGAACACGTTGGTCCACGCGCTCAACCCTGCCGCCTACACCGTGACGGAGATCTGGAAGGATGCGCAAGAGGTGACGCTGGCGGGCGGTTTCGATGCGACGATGAACTACGAAGGGTTCGCCATGCCGGTGAAGGGTTGGCTCTTCGACACCGCGATCACCCCGACGCAATTCGCGGCATGGCTTGACCGCACGCGGGCTGCGTGGCCTGAGCAGACGGCGCGGCGTTTGCAAAACCTGCTCGATTCCCACGATACGCCGCGCGCGGCTTCGGCCGCTTTTGACGGACGAGCGGGCAAGAAATACAAAAAGCGCCACGAATTCGATCTTGCGGTGAGCGGCAGTGTTTCGCCCAGAGACAATCCCGGCTACCGGTGGCAGAAGCCAGACGAACGGGCATGGAAGCTGGTGCGCATGGCTGTGCTGCTGCAAATGACTTATGTTGGCACGCCATTCATATATTACGGCGGGGAGGCGGGAATGTGGGGCGCCAACGATCCGGACTGCCGCAAGCCCATGCTGTGGGACGATTTGGTCTACGATGCGGAATTGGTCGGGCCGGATGGCAAGCGCCGGGAACCGCAGGAGGTCAGGTTCGACCGGAACCTGCACGCTTTCTTCCGGGCGGCCATCGCGCTGCGTCGCGAGGAGTCGGTCTTCCGCACGGGCGAGTTCCGTTGGTTGGCCCTGGACGACGCGGCCGGCACTCTGGCTTTCCAGCGCGCCGAGGGCGAAGCGCAGGCACTAGTCCTCTTCAATCGCAGCGAGCGACCGCAAACCATGCGCTTGGCCGCTCCGGAGGGTTGGCCCGAGGGGGAGATTTCCGCCCGCTTTGTTTCCGATGGCGGATCCGCGGTGCTGCGGCGTAGCGGGAACGAAGTCGTGGTGGAAATGGCACCATGTTCGGCTGCGGTGTTTTTGCCGTGAGTTCGGGGAGCGTCCTGCGAGAATCCCCGTGATGAAGGATTTCGCCGGGATGTTCTTGACTGTCCTGCTCGCCGCGGCCGCCCTTGTTCTGATGGCCGCCGGTTTTATGGTTTGGGATCAGCCGGTGTTGCAAGCGGTGAGAGCCGGTGTGGCAAAGGACTGGCAGGAGATGGCGCGGTTTCTTTCGCGTTACGGGGATTTCCCTTTTTTACTGGCCGCTGGTGCCGTGGCGCTGGCGCTCAGCCTGCGCCTGCGGACTGCTTCCTGGTCGCGTCTTCTCACCGCCATGATTCTGGCGGGAATCATCGCCGGGCTGGCGTCGAATGTGGTGAAATTGGGCGCCGGACGGGTCCGTCCGCGCGTGGAGCAGGTCGCGCACGGTTGGTATGGTCCGACGCACGAGGACCAATGGGTTTCCCTCCGGCACGATTTCCAGAGTTTTCCTTCCTCCCATGCCGCGTGCGCCTTCGGTTTTTTCTGGCCGCTTTTTCTCTCCCGCCGGTGGTTGGGTGCCGCGGGCCTGCTCCTTGCCGCGGCGATTGCCTGGTCGCGGGTGCAGCTCAACGCGCACCATGTTTCCGATGTGGCCGCGGGGGCTTTGCTCGGGATGCTCGCGGGGTGGCTTGTCTGGCGGTGGATCGTCGCCCGCGGTGGCTTGTCGCGGTGGTTGGGGGGACAGGATGTCCGGACCGCCGAGGGCAACCCCGCGCCGGTCAGATGAACCCGTTGACTAGGTTCCCGAGGTATTTTCGGACGCAGAAGCCGGCCCGAGTTGCGGCGGCAGGATGGCGCTTCCTCAGGTGTATTTGAGGATCTCTTCGACCGTGGTCTCTCCGTCGAAGATGGCTTGGAGCCCTTCTTCGCGCAGGGTGCGCATGCCAAGCTCGATCGCTTTCTGGCGGAGTACCACACCGGGGGCCCGCTGGTTGATCATCTCGCGCAGGGTGTCGTTGAGCCGCAAGGTTTCATAAATGGCGCGACGGCCCTTGTAGCCGGTGTCGTTGCAATCCTCGCACCCGTTCCCCTTGAAGAATTTCTTGTCGCCCACTTCGTGCGCGGAAAGTCCGAGGAGGAGAAGTTCCTCTTCCGACGGCTCGTAGGGGACGATGCATTTCGAACAGGTGCGACGGACAAGGCGCTGGGCCACAACCAGCTCGAGCGATGCAGAAATGAGGAATGGTTCGACGCCCATGTCCATGAGGCGGGTGATGGCTCCGGTCGAGTCGTTGGTGTGGAGGGAGGTGAAGACCAAGTGGCCCGTGAGGGAGGCCTGAATGGCAATTTGTGCCGTCTCAAGGTCGCGCGTCTCGCCGACAAGAATGCGGTCGGGGTCCTGCCGGAGAAAGGCGCGCAGGCAACGGGCGAAGTCGAGCCCGATGCCTTCGTTGACCGGGACCTGGATGATGCCGTCGATGTCGTATTCGACAGGGTCCTCGGCGGTGAGCAATTTTGCGTTCGGTTCGTTGATCTCGCGCAAGCAGGCGTAAAGCGTGGTCGTTTTGCCCGATCCGGTGGGCCCGGTGACGATGATGATCCCGTTGGGCAGCTTGATCATGTCCCTCAGGGTCTTCTTCACGTTGTCCGGCACCCCAAGCTTGTCGAGATCGAGTTGAACGGCCGAACGGTCGAGAATACGGAGCACGACGCTTTCGCCGAACTGGGTCGGTAGCGTGCTGACGCGCAAATCGATGGAGAAGGGTTTTCCGTCACGCGTGACGCTGCGCTGGATACGGCCGTCCTGCGGAAGGCGGCTCTCCGCGATGTTGAGATTCGAGATGATTTTGACGCGGGAGATCAACTCGCGACCAATCGAGCTGTAAGCCTTGCGGTCGGAACGGGTGAGGAGGGAGCGCAGGGTGCCATCCACCCGCATGCGGACATCCATGAAGTCCTCGAACGGCTCGAAGTGGATGTCGCTGGCTTTGGCCTTGATCCCGATATCGATCAGGTTGTCGATGATCTGGGTGACGTATTGGGCGCGGTCTTCCTCGGAGAGGTTGCCGGCCAAGACCGCGGTGCCAGCTTGGCTCAGTTTTTCCCGCAGTTCTTTTTGGGTCAGGGCGGCAAACCCTTCGGTGGCGTAGTCGACGGACTCGTAATATTGCGCGATGAGTTCCTCGATGCGCCGGACCGGAGCCACGCTGATTTGGATGTTTTCGTTGAGCGCGAACCGCAACTCCTCGATTCTTTGCGCGTCGAGCGGGTCGCTCATGGCCACGTAGAGCGTGCCATCCAGGTCGGCCACCGGCAGCGCCTGATGAAGACGGGCCAAGCCGACGGGAATTTTGTCCCGCAAGCTGTTTTCCAGTGCGAAGTCGGTCAGGTCGATGTAATTGGCACCGATGGCCTGCGCGATGGTCTGGTAAAAGGTGTGCTCGTCGATATGGCCCTCTTCGATGAGGAAATCTTCGGGAGCCCGCCCGCTTTCCAAGACAGCTTGGAGAAGGGCGTCCGACTGTTCTGCCGGGAGGATGCCCTGGTCAACCAAAGTGGTGATGACGAGGTGCGGGTCCATGCTACTCGGAATCTCCCATCGTCACGGCGAGCACCTCGTCAAAGGTGGTCAGACCGGCAAAAACTTTCTGGAACCCGTCTTCCCGCAGGGTGCGCATGCCCTGCTCGCGGGCGCGCTTGCGGAGTTGCACCGTGCTGACCTGTTCGGAGCGGTCCTCGCCATCGCCCATGCGGTTGATCATCTGACGCATGTCGTCGTCGATCTTGAAGATCTCAAAGATACCGAGCCTCCCGCGGTAGCCGGTGAAGCGGCATCTTTCGCAGCCCTTCGGTCGGTAGATGGTGGCATCGGGAAGCTGCGCGGGATCAAGGCGGAGGGCGATCATTTCGTCCTCGCTGAGAGTTCCCGGTTCCTTGCAGCTGCAAAGTTTGCGGCAAAGGCGCTGGGCCATGACGGCCCGCACGGCGCTGGAAACCAGAAAGGGTTTGACCCCGATGTCGATGAGACGGGCGATGGCGCTCGGGGCATCGTTGGTGTGGAGGGTGGAGAGCACCAAGTGGCCGGTGAGGGACGCATTGATTGCAATGCCCGCCGTCTCGAGATCGCGGATCTCACCGATCATGATGACGTTCGGGGCCTGACGGAGGATGGAGCGGAGGGCGCGGGCGAAAGTCATGCCGATGTCGGACTTGACGTGGACTTGGTTGACCCCGGGCATGACGTATTCAATCGGGTCCTCGACCGTGATGATTTTGCGGCTCTCGTTGTTGATTTCCGAAAGGCAGGCGTAAAGCGTGGTGGTTTTGCCCGAGCCGGTCGGGCCGGTGACGAGGATGATGCCGTCGGCCATTTTGATCAGGCCGCGGAAATACTCCTGATCGTCGCTCATGAAGCCGATGTCCGGCAGAGTGATCGAAAGCGTGGATTGGTCGAGCAGACGCATGACGATGGATTCGCCCTGGGAGGTCGGGACCGTGGAAACGCGGAGGTCGAGCGGTTTGCCGCGCACCTGACACTGGATGCGACCGTCCTGGGGAACACGCTTCTCGTCGATGCTCATCGTCTCGGTCATGATCTTGAGACGGCTGATGATGGCGCCCTGCAAGGTTTGGGGGAGAAGCTTGTACTGCTCGAGTTCGCCGTCGATGCGGAAACGCACGCGAAACCCGGCTTCGAGCGGTTCCAAGTGGATATCGCTGGCCCGCATTTCCTGGGCCTTTTCGAGGAAGTCCTGCACCAATTTGATGATGCCGGCATCATCATCACCGGCCACGCCCCCGGCTTCCTCCTCCGTCCCGGCCGAGACGAGGCCGGCCTGGCGCGGGTAGATGTCGGCCAGCAGAGTCTCGACACGCTCCGGATCGCCGTAGAGAAACTCGACCTCGGTTTTGAGCAGGAAAGGCACGGTGTCGAACGCCTCGAAGTTCATGGGGTCACCGATGGCGACTTGCAAACCGTGATCGGTTTGTTGGAGCGGCAAGATGCGGTGGCGTCGCGCGACTTCCCCGGGGATCAACCCGTGCAACTCGCGGGCGCGTTGCATGGTGTCGGGCTCGTCGAGGTCGGCAAAACTCAGGCCGTGGAAATGGGCGATCGCCCCGTGGACGTCGCGCGACTGCACAGCACCCGTCTCGAGCAGCGCATTGAGGACGGGCGCACCCGGGTGCCTCTCGTGGGCATCACTGATCTGCTCCTGCGTGACCCGGAATTGGTCGAGGAGGACTTCAAGAACTTGTTCGTCGGTGTGCACGGCGGGGGAGGCGAACGGATTGTTTACGGCTGCAAAGATACAGTGTCAAGAAGCAGGCTGCTGCAGTGCTGCGTTGTCATTCCGCCCCAGGGCTTTAAACTGCCGACAGACGTCTCTCCAAACCATGAGCAAATACCAGACCTATCTCATTTTCGGCGCGCCCGGCAGTGGCAAAGGAACCCAGGGTCGCGTGCTGGGCAAAGTGCCCGGTTATTATCATTGCGCCTGCGGCGATGTCTTCCGCGCACTCGATTTGCGCACCCCGTTGGGGAAGCAGTTTCTCGAGTATTCAAGCCGCGGCGAGTTGGTGCCGGACGAAGTAACGGTCAAGCTTTGGAAGATCCGTATCGACCAAAGTGTCGAGTCGCACGCCTTTCATCCCGACCACGATTTTCTCGTGCTTGACGGCATCCCGCGCAACATCCACCAAGCACAAATGCTCGAGGACATTGTCCGGGTGAGGAAAATTTTCCATCTGACCTGCCCGGACCGGTCCAAGCTGGTCGAGCGCCTCAAGCGGCGTGCCCTCCGGGACAACCGTTTCGATGACGCCAACGAAGAGGTGATCAAACACCGACTCGAGACCTACGACGAGGAATCCCGGCCTTTGTTGGCTCACTACGGTGATGACATGATTGTGCATATCGACGCCATGCTCTCGCCGGTCGATGTGCTCGGCAACATTGTCGAGGTGCTGATGCAGGACCGTCGCAACCATTTCGGCGAGGAAGGGTTCAGTGCGGTGACATGAGCGGACGCTTCGAGAGCCTGCGGGCCAGCAGCCTCTACTGCCGGCGCTGCGGGCAATCGATGCCGGTGCGCGAGCGTCTCCTCCTCGTTCTGCCGGACAAGGAAATTTACGACTACCTCTGCACCGGATGCGCCGACTCTCTGGGGCAGCGCGAGGTCACGGCGGGAGAATTGCTTCGCGCGCGGGGACCGATGCGTCCCCGCGGCGGATGACATGGAGGGAGGGGCAATGAGGACTGTCTTTCTCGGCAGCGGGGACATCGGGCTTCCCACGCTGCGCCTTTTGCTCGCCATGCCCGGCATCGAGGTGGTCGGAGTGGTGACCCAACCGGACCGGCCGGCCGGGCGCGGTCTGCAACTCACTCCGTGCGCGATCAAGGAGCTGGCGCTTTCCCACGGTATTACCCCGCGGCAGCCTGCGCGCGTCCGCTCGGACGAGGCAGTGGAAGAAATCAAGGGCTGGGCGCCCGATCTTTTTGTGGTCATGGCTTATGGTCAGATTCTGCCCCAGACGCTTCTCGATGTTCCCCGACTCGGTGCTTTGAATCTCCATGCCTCCCTGCTCCCGCGCCACCGTGGTGCGGCTCCGGTCCATGCCGCTGTCTTGGCCGGTGACGAGAAGAGCGGGATAACCGTGATGTGGATGGATGCGGGCCTCGATACGGGCGATATTTTGCTACGCAAGGAGTGTGATCTCGAATCCGGGGAGACGGCCGGAACTTTGCATGACCGATTGGCTGTTCTCGCCCCCGAGGCTCTCGAGCAGGCGCTGCTTTTGCTTTGCGAAGGTTGTGCGCCGCGCATCCGGCAGGACGAAAGCGCCGCAAGCTACGCACCGAAGCTGAGCCGCGCCAGCGGCCGTCTCGATTGGAGCAAGAGTGCGGTGGAACTCCAGCGCATGGTGCGGGGGTTGCATCCTTGGCCGGGGTGCACCGCCGTGCTCGAAACGACGGCGGGTCGTCGCGTGGAGATCAAGGTTCACCGGGCTGCGGTTGGTCCCGGTCCGGCCGATCCCGCGCAGTTGCATCTGCCCTGTGGTGGCGGCGGGATTTTGCAATTGCTCGAGGTCCAGCCTTCCGGCGGCAAGCGCATGGGCCAGGCGGAGTTCGTGCGAGGCCACGACATTTTGCGGGCCGTGGCGGCGGGAGTCTGAGCGGGTCAGATTTGCTTCGGGATCCCGGCCCGCGAGGAGCGGACCAACCAGGCGAGCAGTGCGGTGAGCCCGAGGAGGAAAGTGTTGCGCAGGGTGGCGCCACCCGGCGTGGTTAGGGCGGCGAGTGACGGATGCAACCCGCTCAAGTCGAGACAACCGCAGTCGATGGGAAGTTCCCGCCACCAGGCCTGCGCGGTGAGCGCGGTGAAGGCGAGCAGCAGGGAGGCGGTGGCGGCGAGGCTAACAGGCATGAAGAGCCCGGAAAGCAGCGCGAGGCCGAGGATGATTTCCACCCACGGAAGGGTATGCGCAATGGCCGAGGCCAGCCCGTCGGGCAACACAATCTGGTAGGAATAGACCGCCGCGAGGGTCTGCATAGGCTGACCAACTTTGGAAAGCCCGGCCGCGAGAAAAAAAAGTCCGAGCAACCACCGCAGGGCAAAACTGGTGGCGCGTTTCATCAGAGGGGATGGCGGTGAGGAAGGGTTCGGAACCCTTGATTGGACAGGGAGGAATTGCGTGTTTTGCGTTTTTTTAGCATTTTCGCAGCATCACTTTCATGCCAACGGAGTCGAAGCCTACCTTGGTTGCTTTAGTGCGTAGTATGTCTACGCAGGTCCTCGAAATGACGCACAACAAGCACTGTGCCGGACGGATCAGGCGCGTCAAGGAACGGCTGCGGCCGGGTGTTATCCGCGCGCCCGGGCAACTCTGCGCAGTCATGGCCATGGCAACGCATCAGGAGATCGGATCTCGATTGCTTCCCGACGGCGCATGCGCGGTGATTCATGGAGCGGGGTTTCCATAATTGACCTGCGCTGGGGGCCTAGATGGTACGGACGGACGCTATGCTTGCTTGGCATCCAACTCGCTCCCTTGGTGACGACTTACTCGGCGTGGATGGCGCCGCGCCGGGCCTCGAGTTTTTCGCGGATCTCGTGGCATCGCCGCTCGTCAAGGGGGTAGAATCGCACCAGTAGGAGCATACCTGTTGCCATGGCAATGGGAAAAAAGACAAAAAGAGCGCGCATTTTGAAAAGGGTGTCTTCTGTCTGCGCAGCTTCCAGCTTCACGTCGAAGCCGGAGACATCGAGGATGATTCCGGCCAGGAGCACGGAAAGGGCAAAGCCGAGTTTCTGGATCCAACCGAGAATGGCCGTGTAGCTGCCCTCGCGCCGGCAGCCAGTCTGCAGTTCGTCATAGTCGATAACGTCGGTTTGCATGGAGGGCAGGATGATCCACACACCGGTCACGGCAGGTCCGACGAGGGCTGCGCTGATGATTTGCCAGTAGGGATGGGTTGGGGTGACAAGGAACCACTGTGAAAGGGTGGCGAAGAGGAAGGCGACACCGCAGATAACCAAAGCGGTGATTTTACCATAGTTGCGATCCAGCCAGGTGAAAACGGGGATGGTGACAATGGAGGTGATCATCATCGCGGTGCCGGCGTATCCGGCGACCAGCCCGGCGGCCGTTTTGTCACCGTGGAAGACGTAGTATAGGCTGACGTAGAATCCCAAGGTTCCCACAGTCTGCATGCCAATGGTCATGAGAAGCATCATGCCGACGAGTACGAGGAAGATACGGTTGGTCAGGGTGTCTTTGAGGCTGCCCCACAAGGAGATTTTCTCCTGCTTCGAAGCCTGGGTGTAGAAGGGCTCTCTGACAAACAGCATGGGGATGAGTCCGAAGGTGAGGAAAAGCGCGGCGGTGATCAGCGATAGCCACTGGGTGCCCTGCAGCATGGAGTCGAACTGCTTGAGCGTGATGAACCACATCAGCCAACCCATTGAGATGGTCACGATGTTAATGATGACAGCGCGGAACGCGATAACACGGGTTCGCTCGTGGGTGTCGGGCGTCATTTCCGCGACAATGCTCCAGTAGGGCACGGAATAAACCGTCAGTGCCGTGTAGTAGGCCAACCCGGCGCCGACGAACCACAGGAAAATGTGCATCGGACTCCACGACGGGGAAATTAGCCAGATGAGCGGGAAGGTGACTGCGCAGAGGACGGCCCCGAGAATGATGAAAGGTTTGCGACGTCCCCAACGCGACCGGTAGTTATCGGAAAAAGTTCCCATGAAGGGATCGGTAAAAGCGTCCCAGAGCCGGAATATGGCCATGGCCACGCCCACCAATGTCGGGCTCACGGCCAAGCTGGTGTTGAGCACGACCAGAGCGATGCGGTCAATGATTTGGTTGCCGGGAATGAGGGCAACGGTGGCTGCGGAGTAGAGCGCTTTTTGCGAGAGCGGAACTTTGTCCTGGGATGAGGTCCGATAATACGGACCCGAGGGGCGGGGGAACATCTGTCTCATAGGCTGGCACGAAGAGGGTGTTGTGCACAAACTGCTCCTTCTTTACCTAAAGAAAACCGGGGCCGGCACGCCTGTGCCATCCGTTTTCGAGCGGTTTTGGGGCACCGTGCCGCTTTGCGGCAGGAGCCCCCAGTCTCTCTAGCGCCTATGAGGCCGGATTCAGGGTTTGCGGATGACTCGGAACTCTCCCGGACTGTGGTTTTCGACCACTTGTCCGCGGTAGTTGCCTGCGCGCAGGGTCTTTACTTCCATGCGACCCGGGGTGGCGGGGCTTATGCGGATGACGTGGCCGGCCGCACCGTCGACAGTGACATTCGCCAGGCGGATGTCTTTCGCAATTTTCGGTCCATGCACCGTAATGGCGTCGGCGCGGGCCTGCTCGATGGTCAGCCCGTCGATCACCAGCGGAATTTCGATGTCGGAATGATGGGCGTAGATCCAGAGCGAGCCGACGTCTTGCCCGATGTAACACTCGCTGCCGGTGTCTTTGAAGGTATTCTTCTCCGCGCGGATAGTTCCGCTGAAGGGGATGGCGTTGAATCCCGAACTCAGCAGCAAGCCGCTGCCGGAAAAGACACTGCCTTCGACCTGATTGTTGATGATGCGATGGTCTTTGCCGCCGTAAACGGCCAAGCCATTGGCCAGCCAGGGGAATTGGATGCGGTTTCCGATGAAGGTGTTGCCGGTGCTCGGCTGACCGGCGGCATCCGGGGTGGTGGGGGACCACGTGGCCAGCGAGTCATCGCCCGTATTGCGCAGGTGGCAGCGCTCGACGGTCGAGTAGCTTGTGCCATCGCAAAAGTTGACCCCGTCGGCCATGAGGTTGCGCAGGCGGCTTTCGGACAGCAGCAGGTTTTTTGTCCCGTAGGTCGTCCAGAATCCGCATTTGTGGTGCTCGAGCCAGATGCGGCGGAAGGTCGAACCGTCACCAAGGTTTCCGTGGAAGGCGTTTTCGGGAATATTGTCCACCCGGCGGTCCACCGTTCCGAAGATGGCGAGATCGGAAACATGCAGGGGCTCACCGGTGCCGTCGAACATGGTACCGGGGCCTTCCAACTTCGAGCGCCACATCCCGGCGCCTTGGATACGCACGCCGCCGAGTTTCATGCGCGGGCCGTTCAGACGAAAGACTCCTTCAGGAATCCAGATGGTCGCACCGCTCTTTTTGGCCGCCTCAACGCAAGCCATGAAGGCAGGTGAATCGTCGCCGGCATCATGCGGCACCGCGCCAAAGTCGGTGAGCGACAAACTGCCCTCCGGGCGGGGCATGGCCGGAGGCACGGACTCGAGTTCAACGAAGTCGAGCAGCACATAGTCGGATGGGCCAAGTTCGCCGACCTGCAACCGCACCGTGTCACCGGAGTTGATCGGGCCAACCATGGCCTGCGACTCGTCGAAGAAATGGTGGGCTTTCCCCAGGAAAGGGTCATTGGACCATGGGAAGTCGCCGTAGATCCAAGCGAATCGCGAGGTCAGGGGGATTTTGGTGCGCAGCTGCCCGTTGACGAACAGTTCGATGTCCATGTTACGGCCACCGCCCTTTGCCGCATCCGGGATGCAGTAGCGCAAGACCACCGCATCGGCGGGCTCTCTTGCTACGAACTCAAGGTAGTCTCCGCTTTTCTCTAGACGGACGTAGGCGCGACCCGAAGCCTCGGCCTCCGGAGTGAGGTATTCCCGCGAGGGGCCGCGCCGCGTGCCGCTTGTCCGCGCTGATTCCGCTTCGTAGGTGAGCCAGGGGAAGAGATCCGTTGCTGTATTCCCGCGGGATTCGGGTCCCCGGGTGGGGGGCTGAGGTGGCGAGCAGGCGGTGAATAAGGCAAAAGTCACTACGGCAAGGTGTGGCTGCAGGGTGGGGCGGAAAAACGCGCGCATCTTCACCTGATAGAGGATGACACCGCACGGCGCTTGGCTCAAATGCCGTTTGATTTACGTAAATACGCCGATCAGCCCCGGGCCCTTGATTGGAAGAGTCGCACGGTATTCGTAGTGTTCGTCTGCCTCTTCCGGGCGGCCGGCCTCAAGGAGCTTCCCCTGCTTCAATGCGGAGGAATCCTTTGGCTCCGCCGGAGACCGGAGTATCGAGGCGGAAGGTGCGGTATTCGTAGTCCGCGGCGAGCGTGGACATCCCTTCACTGGCCGGCGGTGAGACTTCCGACACCGCCAGATTCCATCGGTTGAGATCACTGCTCCCAAGGACCCGGTAGATTATGCCGTCGATCACTGCGGTCTGGCCGGGGGTGCCGAGGAAAATCGATCCGCGTCGCACCGGCACGGTCACGGTAAGGAAGTGGCCATCGCCCATGTCCTGCACGGTGCTCCTCTCCCGCGCGGGGTCGCTGCCGGGGCCGAGCGGTGCGAGCCCGAAGGCAAAATGGTAAAAGTTCGGCCGGACCGAGACCGGTTGCACGTAATCGGGACGGTCATTCACACCCGGGGTTAGGCCGGCGCTCTCGGCCCAAGCGGCGAAGGCTGTCGGTGTGGAGGAAACGGCAAGTTCCATGGCATTGAGGTAAAGCAGGGTGTTGGCGGAGTCGGCAGCAGGCACCGCTTGCAGGTCCACGAAGATTTCGCCGAACTCGTTCGGCCTGATGCCCCGCAGTTCCGCCACCGTGGCATCATTGCCATTGTAACCGCTGCTGCCCAGGCCGGCTCCGCTGGTTTGCAGGGTGGCCGAGGAAGTCCCGGTCCGCCCGGTCACTCGATAGATGGTCGACCGGGCGCCGTCGGTGGCCCGTGAGCCGAAAAAGCGCAGGTCATACGCGTAGTCGGGATGCAAGCCGGCCAACACAAAGCCGGCCAATTGTCCGTCGCTTCCTCCGCCGGGCAGACCGTCCGTGGTGGAATAGAAGTAATCCTGGGTAGCGCTAGCCGTGCTCAAGCCGCCCAGCGTGGTCGCGGTCGGGTTGAGGAGCCCTCCATTGAGCTTACCGAAAGCTAAAAACCCCCCCGTAACGGTCAGGCTCGCTCCGGTGGGCGTGCCGTTCGATGTTCGCAAGCCGCCGAGTTTCTCGCCCGGCAGGATTTCGCCGCCACCGGCCACCGAGTGCCAGTTGTTCCAGAGGTTGCCTCGCGTGTCTTCACCTAGGGTCGCATCGCCGTGGGTGCCATCGTCCGGACCAAAATCGAAGAGCAACTTCGAGCCCGGTGGGGGAGGGCGGTTTGGGTAGGGGAGGCGGTTTTTGTCCGGGTGAATGCCGCCGGCCAGCAAGGCCTCGCGGATGGACGTGGCCCAAACATCGTACCCCGACGGGCGAAGGTGAAGATCGTCGATGTAATAGTACCAGAGATCATCCGGTCCAAGGTCGGGGCTGGAAGGGTTCAGGTTGGTGTGGGCCAGGTTTTCGAACTGGGGTGCGAGATCGACGAAATGCAGGTGGTCGTTGCCGGGCGCTTCGGTGAATTCGCGGATCAGCCGGTTGGCCTCGCGTCGCTGTTCTTCCATGGCAGTATTGCCGGCCAGCAAGGGATTGCGGGTCAAGCTGAGGTAGAAGATGGATGTGCCCGGGAGTGCTGCTGCGGTCTGGTCCGCAAAGGTCCGAAAATCGTCGGCCACCTCAGCCGCGGGCCGTCCACGGTAAATGTCATTGGCTCCGGCAAAGAGTACGATGGCTCGCGGGGCGTAGGCATGCACTAACTCCGGCGCAAGGTCGATGGTGTCACCCAAGCTGGCGCCACCGAATCCGCGCTGGATGACACGGAAGTCGGCAAAGTCGCGTAGCAAAGACTCCCAGAGTCGGATGCTGGAACTGCCGAGGAAGAGGACGGCGCTGCGTGGAAAGGGAGCGGATACGTCTTGATCAAGCCAGCGATTGGCGTCCGCGCGGTAGCCGGTGACCGCCGGCGGCTGGCTGGTCGTGGTGATCTGTAGGGCATTGATCAGCGCTGCGGCGCCGTCGGCCGAGGACGCTTCGAGCGTGATGGAACGGTCTGCCGCGGGAAGGATCCCGGGCAAGTTTACGAAATTGGTGCGGTTGTGCTGCGCGCCGGCACTGTCTGCTCCCGGGCCTGAGACTTGGAGGGAACCGTGCGCAGTGCCCGCCCCGGTGACGGTGAAAGTTACATGAGCCGCGACGCTGCGCTCGGCCGAAGCGAAGACGCGGAGGTCGTAGGCATTGCTCCGGCTCAGATTGGAGAGCCGGACGCGGACAGGATCACCGGGTCCTGCTCCGGTGACGCCATCATTGACCACTTGCGTATCGCCCAGATGTTCGTCCGCCGCCACGGGAACTACTCCGAGCGAAGTCACCGCGACCGGCGTCGGGGCCATGAAGTCCAACCGGTAACCGGTGGCACGCCCCGTCCCGTCGGCGAGGGTGGGAATGCTGTCCAGACCGCTGATATTCCAAATTTTGCCGTTCGCGGAGATGGCGGCATCGCCGGCCGTCCGGGGACCGAAGTCAACAAGGACCTCCTGCCAGCCAGCGGGCAGGAGCGACGCGGGAGGTGTGACCACTTCCAGCTGGTCGAAGTAGGGCTGCCGCAAGGCGCTACCGTTCAGGAGTTGCGACGCATAGAAGGCGAGCGAGGAAATCCCGCCGTCGAAGGAAATGTTGGTCTGGAAGGTCCCGCGACCATCGCGGTCGGTGGCGAACACCGAAAGCAGGCCCGGTGCCACCATGGTGAATTGCCACTGCATGGCGTTGGTGCCGTAGCCGAAACCGGCATCGGCGCCATTGACCGTAATCGTCTGGCTGCCCGCATTGTTGACGTTGAGAATTTCGTTGGTTCCCGACCGCAGGCTGAAGCCTTTGTTGCCATTGGTCCCATTCGTGCTTCCACTGTCGAAGTTGATCCCCCAGCGGAAGCGCAACTGCTGGCCGGGCGCCATGGGAGTATCGAGCGACCGGCTGGCGTTGACAAAGGCTCCGGAGCCCCCCGGGTTGGCGTAGAGGCCGAAGGCCCGAGTGCCCAGTCCGCTGAGCCCGGCATTTACGGGATTGCCGACGAAAACACCGGCATAGCGGTTGGTTACCGTGCCGGAGGCATTGGCGTAAGAGCCACCATTGCCGACGATGGTCCATGGGGCAAAACCAAAACCCCCGTCCGACCCGTTGGTCCAGCCGGGCTGGCTGGTTCCTCCGTAATTTGACGAGGCATCGAAGGCATTGGTCGACACCTGAGCGCCCGCGGCGAGGGGCCAAACGAAAAGGGTCAGCGCCAAGCCCAGCCGCGGGAGCGGGCAAAGAGTGAAGGACATGGCGGATTACGCCCCCAGCCTCAGCTCTGCCGCTTGCGCCGCAGACGGTGGAAGGCCACGGCGGCAAGACCGGCAGCCATCAGCGCCCAAGTGGAAGGTTCGGGTACCGTGGTGATCTGCAAATCGTCGAAGTATTGGTAGCGGCTGATGTTATTGTCCTGTTGGCTGGTGATATAAAACCGGAAGGTGTCAATCTGGCTGCCAATGGTCAGGTTGGTGGTGAAGGTGCCCGTGCCGTCGCGATCGTTGGCCAGCACGCTCAAGGTCGTGGCATCATCCATGGTGAAAGACCAGGTCATGGCATTGTTGCCGTAGCCGAAGCCAACGTTGCTCGTGTTGAAGGTGATGGCGGACGAGTTTCCATTGTTCACGTTGACCAATTGGTTGGTGCCGGAAAGCAGCACGAAGCCCTTGTTGCCGCCTATGTTGCCGCTATCAAAGTTGATCCCCCACTGGAGGCTGAAGGTCTGGCCCGCCGCGAGGGGAGACAAAAAAGACCGCTGGGCCACGGAAGCCGCATTGGTGGTGTAAGCCCACATACGGAAGGCGTTCGATCCCATCCCTTGGACCACCGCACCTGGATTCGAGCTTATTCCGGTGGTGGCGCTGCCGCTCGGGGCAGTGCCCGGATTATTGGTCAGCGACCAGCTGGAAAACCCGGATCCGGCGTTCGCGCCGTTGGTCCAGCCTGGTTGACCGGCACCGCCGTAATTGGCCGAATTGTCCGATGCATTGGTGGTGACTTGGGCGACGAGGCTGAGGGGTGATGCGGTTGCCGCCAGAGCGACAAGAGCGGGGAGGATTCGGGAGGAGTTCATGGATCGTGGTGGTTGATGTTTTGGTTGTGTTTCGGGTGGTGGAAATGCTGGCTATCTTTGGTCAGGTTCCGGGTTCAAGGCTCGGTCGCCACGGTGATGTTATTGGCATAAATGCTCTGGCTGGCGGCATTGTGCTCCTCTGCCGGATCAATGTTGCCCGCGAAGAACTGTATCTGACCGATGGTTTCGTCGGTGGTGAACGTCTCGGAGAAAATACTGGAACCGTTGTTGAGCACGCTGATCTGGATCGCGCCCGCGAGTTGGGTGACATTCAGGGTGAGTGCCTGCTGGTACCCGTTGTCGAGGATGGTGGTCGGGGCACCCAGCAGGGTGCCGAGGGCAACCACAGGGTCGCCCCACTCCTGCCAAACAGTGAACAGATCCGCCCCCGCACCACCACCGGCTCTCTCCAAAGTGAACCCCTTGGTGCCATTGTTGAACAGAAAACTGATGTCGAAGGAAAGCGATTGGCCCTCGGATAGCGGGCCATCATCCAAGACGAAGAAGGCGCGCGCGTAGCCCTGGTTGGCATTGGTGTGCGCTCCGGGAATAATATTGAAAGCCTGCGCACCAATCGAGGTTCGCCCCCCTTGTGAAGAGTCGTCGATGGCAAAGGCGGAGCCCGGAGCTTGCACTTGATGCCAAGTGCCAATCGAGCCGACGACTCCGTTGGTCCAACCCGCCGTGGTCAGAGTGGTGGCGGACTCGGTGCCCAGAGAGGCGGAAAGCGCCGGAGCGGCCAACGTAAGGAGAAGAGAAAGAACCGGCGACTTCTTCACAGTCCGAGGTTAGTTGGTTGTTTGCTCCAATTGAAGGGTCAGACGGGGAAGGTCTAGCCTTTGCGGCGGCGAAGGCGATAACCAGCGACAGCGACCCCAGTCAGGGCCAAGAGTGCATACGTGGAGGGCTCCGGGACGGCTTCGATGGACATCGAGTTGATGTAGCCAGCGGTGCTGGTGTTGGCGCCCTCCCACTGGATGTAGAAAATGTTATTGGTGTTTGCAGGCCCAACCAGATTCTCCAGGGTCAAAACATTGTTTGGATTGCCCGTGTTATCCGTGCTGCTGGTCGTCAGCAAACCGGTGCCGAGCAAGTTGCTGTAAGAGTTGTCATCGAAAACGCTGTAACGGGTTTGCTCATTACCTGCTGACACAAACTGCTTGGTGCCGTAAAACGTAAGGTTGTAAAGCTGGCCGGCGGTGACTTGTTGCAGTTGGAATCTTCCTACCCCGCTTGTGCCATTGTTGGACTGAAAGAAGTCGATCGCCGCTTGGCCCAAGGCGAGAGGTCCGAGTGATCCGCCGAGCTTGTTTTGCGCGGCCAAGATTTCACCGGCTGAAGGAGGGTTGCTCGTGGGACCCACGATGCTGTTGAAGCTATCCACGCCTCCCAAACCGTCCGGCGCCCAGTCGATGGTGGTGGCATTGCCGTCAGAGTCGACGAGATTGGAGACGAAACCAAAGCCCATGCTGTTCCAGTTGCCCGGAGAAGTGACACCGCGGAAGGTCGCGTCGTTACCGAAGTCAATGAGGACCGTCTGGGCTGGAGAGGCGGCCAGAAGGCCGAGTAGTGCTGCTGCGGGGAGGATGATGTTTTTCATGGTTGAGGGGATTATTTGGTTGGAGAATCTGGCTATACAATCTA
>CAMBSX010000028.1 GCA_945870655.1 Chthoniobacter flavus
TTCACCCCGCGCCGCGTCACCGCAATACCAGCCGCGGCCGGTCCGGCCAAGGCGGAGCTGACTCCGGGCACCACCTCGAAGTCGAGGCCTGCGGCGGCCAAGGCCCCGGCTTCCTCCGCCCCGCGCCCGAAAACATAAGGGTCCCCGCCCTTGAGCCGGACGACCAGACGGCCGGCCGCCGTCTGCTCCACGAGCAGGCGGTTGATCTCTTCCTGCGTCATGCTGTGGTCGTCCGGTTTCTTCCCCGCGTAAAGCAACTCGGCCGTCTCCGGAGCGAGCCCGAGCAATTCCGGATTGGCCAGATTGTCATAAACGACAACCTCCGCGCGGCTGAGCACTTCGTTTCCGCGCAGAGTGAGCAAGCCCGGGTCACCGGGACCGGCTCCGACCAGAAAGCATTTTCCTTTTTTCATAAAAGTATCATCGCGGCCACCGCACTCCCGAGTTCTTCCGCCTCCTCGCGCGCTCCGCTCAGCTCGGCCATCTTCGGCTTCCCGCCGGAGTGGTCAAACAGAACCGCTTGCAAGTGCAGCCGGCCGCCGTCCATCCGGCCGAGTGCCCCGAGGGCCAGATGGCACCCGCCGCCGATGGCCCGCAGCACCGAGCGTTCGGCCCGCACGGCCGCGGCCGTCTCCGCATCGTCCAGCACGCCGACCAAGTCCCGCGCCCGCGCATCTTCTTCGCGCACTTCGACCGCAATGGCCCCCTGCCCCGGAGCCGGCAAAAAGGACGTGAGTGGAAAGGCATGAAGCATCACCGGGCCCATAAGGAATGGGCCATCCGCCGGAAACCCGAGTCGCTCCAAACCGGCCGCGGCGAGGATCACGGCGTCAAACGTTCCCTCGGCCACGCGACCAATGCGGGTCGGCACATTCCCGCGGATCGGAACCACTTCCGTATCACGGCGCAGAGCGCGCATCATGCCGGCCCGCCGCGGGCTGCCCGTCCCGATGCGTGCCCCGGCGGGCAGGCCGGCCGGACCGCCGGGTTGCCTGCTGACCAGCACATCGCCGGGCGCCCCGCGGGACAAAACCGCGCCAAGGACCAGACCGGGCGGAAGATCCACGGGCAAATCTTTCAGACTGTGCACCGCAGCCGAAGCGCGGTGGTCAAAAAGCGCCGCCTCCAGCTCCTTGGTGAAGACTCCGGATCCGCCGAGCGTGGTGAGATTTTCCTCCGGATGCCGGTCGCCGGTCGTGCGCACCACGTCTTCGCGCACGGCGAGCTGCGGCCAGGCGTGGACCAAACCCGCGCGCACCATGCCGGATTGCACGCGGGCCAACTCGCTGCCACGCGTCGCGAGGATAAAGTCGGACATGATGGCTCAGGCCGCCGCCGCGAAGGCCGGGCGCTCCGCGGCACGGCGGGCAAACTCCGCGACCTGCGCGGCAACGACCGCCTCGGCTTTTTCCACCTCGGCCGCGCGTAGGGATTCGCCCTCGCGGGCCACCGCTTCGAGGTCGTCGATGTCATGCAGCGTGGCCCCACGCAGAACCCGGATGGCAGGGTCGAAATCACGCGGCACGGCGAGATCGAGAAGAAAGAGCGGACGTTCCTCGCGCACCGCGAGGAAAGGAGCCAGTTCGTCGGCCCGCAACAAACGTGAGGGGGCGTCGGCACAGGCGATGACAATGTCGGCGGTGGCCAGATGATCACGCCAGCGCTCGAATTCCACGGCGCGCCCGCCTAGGGCCGCAGCCAGCGCTTCGGCCCGGCTGAACGTGCGGTTGGCGACGAGGAGCTCCATCAGTCCGCGCGCATGCAGGCTCCGCGCCACGTCTTCGCCCGCTTCACCCGCCCCAAGCAAGAGGGCACGGCAGGCGGAAAGGTCGCCGAGGTCCGACGAAGCAAGCCGTGCCGCGGCTGAACCGACGGAGACCGCACCGCGACCGATTTCGGTCTCACTGCGCACCTGTTTGGCCGCCCGGAAGGCCTGCTGAAAAAGCCGGTTGAGAACCGCGGACGTATGCCCGGCCCCGAAAGCAGCCGCGTAGGCATCCTTGACCTGGCCGAGGATCTCGGTTTCACCCAGCACCATGGAATCGAGGCCGGCCGCGACGCGGAAAAGATGATGCACCGAGCCTTCGCCGGTGAAGCGGGCGAATTCCGCGGCACGACCCGCGCGACGCTGCAGGCCGGCAACCACGGTTTCCATCGCGGCGGCAGGATCTTGCGCCACGCCGTACACCTCAAGGCGGTTGCAGGTGGACAGAAGAACAATTTCCTCGAGCCCGGCGGCCTCGCGCAAGGCGCGCATCACGGCCTCGGCCTGAACGTCGCTCACCGCGAAGCATTCGCGCAGCGAGACCACAGCGGTATGGTGGCTCAAGCTGAGAGAAAAGAGGTTCATGCGCGTGCGCAGGGTAACGACGCGCGGCGGCGCGCGCAAGACGCCCGCATTTGGCTGGCCGGGACCGGGGAACCCGTGTCATCAAAAGCCATGCGCTTGATCTTCCCCGCCGCGTTGGCCGCCTTGTTTCTCGCCGGATGTGCCGCCCCGCGCAAATTACCACCTTACGAAAAACCTCTGGCCGCCGCACCGGTGCAAAATGTACGCACCACGGCCTACACCCACACCGAGGCCGACCACAAAAAATACGGGCGCAAATCGGCCGCCGGCACGCTCCTGCGCCGCGGCGAAATCAACAGCGCGGCGGCGGATTGGTCGCGCTGGCCGCTCGGCACCGTGTTTCATCTCGTCGAAACAGGGGAAATCTACGAAGTCGACGACTACGGCTGGATGCTGGCCGGCACGAATACCATCGACCTCTACAAGCCAACCCGCGCGCGCATGAATCAATGGGGGGTGCGGCGGGTGACCATCGAGATCCTCGAATGGGGGGATCCTCGCCGCAGTCTGGCCATGCTCAAGCCGCGCTTGAAGCATGCGCACGTCAAGCGCATGGTGCGACAAATCGAGGATCGCTACGAGTTGTAGGAGGGTTGTCATGGTTTTGGTGCCGCGGCTAAAGCTCGCGCCTCTCCGCCAATAATAGGCGTTCCATTGACGCCCACCGGACCTACCTTGGCGTTTGCCGTCATGAAGAGCCCCTGGTCCGACCCCGTCCGCATCTTCTTCGCGCTCGTTCTCGGCAGCTTTGTCGGCGCTCTTGTCCCCTCCACGGCGGGTCTTGGCACCCTGACCACCGGGGCGTTGTTTTCGTTCCTCGGCGACCTCTTCCTCCGCTTGCTCCAAATGGTGGTGGTACCCCTGGTTGCCACTTCGATTGTCACCAGCGTGGCGCGCTTGGGGCGCGACCACGCTTTTGCCCGTCTGGGGGCAAAGACCGCGGGCTATTATGTGCTGACCACCATTTTGGCCTCGATCGCCGCGCTGGTCATTTTCAACCTGGTCCAACCGGGCAAGGTTGATGCCGAGGTCTCGTCCCAATTGCGGGTCGGGGTTCCCGGCAGCGTGGAGGACGTGCGTGAGGGCTTGGGCGGAAAGTCGACCGGGGACTTGGCCGACGTCATCCGCCGCGCCGTGCCGGTCAATATCCTAGGGGCGGCCTCCGACAACCGGGAAATGCTTGCGGTCATTTTCTTCGCCTTGCTTTTCGGTTTTTTCAGCGGGCAACTTCCCGACGGGAAGCGGGAAGCTTTCCTTCACTTCTGGGAAAGTGCCAACGAGGTCATGCTGGCCATCACGCATGCCGTGATGCGCGTCGCGCCGATCGGTATTTTCGCCCTCATTGCCCGCAATGTGCAGGAAAGCGGATCAGCCGCTCTCGGACCGCTCGCCTTATTTTTCGCCTGCGTGGCCGGCGGATTGTTTTTTCACATGTTCGTCACGCTCGCCATCCTCATGCGCACCCTCGGCGGATTCCGTCCGTGGCCCCACTACCGGGCCATGCTCCCGGCCCTGCTGACCGCCTTCTCGACCGCGTCGTCCTCCGCCACCCTACCCGTCACGATGGAGTGCGTGGAGAAAAACGCGGGAGTCTCGCCTCGGGTAGCCGGTTTCACCCTGCCATTGGGGGCGACGGTGAACATGGACGGCACCGCGCTCTACGAATGCGCAGTCGTTCTCTTCATCGCACAACTTTACGGCGTCAGCCTCGATTGGACCCAGCAACTGCTCGTCGTGGTGCTCGCCCTGCTTACCTCCATCGGTGTTGCCGGTATCCCTGCGGCCAGCCTGGTGGCCATCGTCATCATCCTACAGGCCCTCGGCCTCCCGCTCGAGGCCGTTGCCATTGTCATGGCCACCGACCGCATCCTCGACATGATGCGGACCACAGTGAATGTCTTTGGGGACAGCACCGCGGCGGCGGTCATCGCGGCTTCGGAGGGGGAAAAGCTCTATCCGCGGGATGCCGCGTGACAATTGATCCGGGCGGGTTAGATTACCGCCTTGATCTCGGGGCGTAGCTTAGCTTGGTAGAGCGCCTGGTTTGGGACCAGGAGGTCGCAGGTTCGAATCCTGTCGCCCCGATTTATCCATGGCCATCAACTGGGCCACCGTCACGAAGCGAAAGTCGCGGGCCAACAGCTGATCAAGCACCGGAGGAATGGCTGCGATGGTCGTTTTGTGGATATCGTGACAGAGCAAAACTGCACCTGGGGCAGCGCCGGAAACCAGCTCGCGGGTGACCCGTGCGCTGTTGCGGAATTTCCAGTCCTGGGGGTCGACCGACCACATAATGGTATCATAGCCGTGCCCGTCAAAAGCCACCTGCCGCACACGGTCGTTGAAGGCACCGTAGGGCGGACGGAGATTGGTCATGCGCACTCCGGTCACCTCAAGCACAATCTCGTGGGTACGACGGAGTTCGTCGGCCACGCGCTCGGCGGAAAGGCCCGACAAGGAGGGATGCGACCAGGTGTGGTTGGCGATCTCATGCCCCTCGGCGACAATACGGCGGGCAATGTCCGGATGACTTTCGACATTGCGACCAATGACATAAAAGGTCGCTTTGACCTCTTTTTTTCCCAGCGTCTCGAGCAACCGCGGGGTGAGGGATCCATGGGGCCCGTCGTCAAAAGTCAGAGCAAGATGCGGCGTGTTGATGGTGGCCGAATGGAAGGGCGGAAGCATGATGTGATGATTGGCCGGCAAAACCGGAGGAACTTCCATCCGAGGAGTCAAAGGGTGCAGGCCGAACTCTTCACCCATGGAGGCGAAAGTCCGGACGACGGGATAACAAAACGCCCCGAGGGTAAGAGTCCGGATAAAGCGCCGGCGCGAAAGGGGGGCGGTCGGTGACATCGAATAACTAATAAACCCAACCGCTGCGGGGATGCAACCCGGGGGCGGTCTTTTACCAAGCCAGCAGACCAGCCAGTTGGCCGGCCATTTTGCGGAGGTAGATGCCAACCGGAGTGGTATCGAGAGGGATGGAGACGGGGATTTCCAGGGCCACAGGGATTTCCCCCGTGATATGAAGAGGTTCGGGAAACCCGACCCGCGCCTGTTGCTGGACGGCCAGTTTGAGATCGAGGACCTGATCGACAGGCACCTCGAAGGACACCGGGACACGCAACTCCTCGCGCAGGCGAAATTTGACCGGGATACTGCCACTGACCCGCAGGGTTTCGGGAAAGGCGATTTCCACTTCTTGGTCGAGGGGAATAGTTCCTTTGATATTGAGTAGGGGAGCGACCCGGTTGAGCAGACGCCACCTCACCGGTTGCTCCACATCGATATCGGCTTTGACCCGGACCCGCGACTTTTTCGCGATGGTCATGGCGGTTTCCAGAGGAATCTGTTCGTCGATCTGCAGGTCGAGCGGAACGGTGAGGGTCTCGTCCACTTTGACCTCCAGGCGGACCGGTATTTGGTCGGAGACATCGAGGGTCAGATCGATTTGCGTTGGTCGGATAATGTTGATCTGCGCGGCCAGCGGCAGGGTCTGCCGCACGGTGATCGTTGTTTCGATCGACGCGGCGGCAAGTTCCTGCATCGCCTCCGACATTTGCCCCAAGCGGTCGGCGGCGACCTCCCGCACCCCGAGCAGCGCACCAAGCGTGGTCAGGCTCAGAACCATCGCGGCCACCGCGAGGAGGACTACGGGTGCGGTGGTTTTCATGAGAGAGCAGCGAAGAGACCCGCGGCTTTGTGCAGGGTCTCTTCATATTCGGAGCCCGGGTCGGAGTCAGCCACCAATCCGGAACCCACGCCGTAAGTGGCCAAACCGTCGCGCACCACCAGGGTGCGGATGGCAATATTGAAAACCGCGGAGCCCCCGCGGCTGAAAAAGCCGATCGCTCCGGTGTAAACGCCCCGCGGGGTGGGCTCCAATTCAGCGATAATTTCCCGAGCACGCTTTTTCGGCGCGCCGGTGATCGATCCGCCGGGATAACAGGCCCGCAGCGCCTGCACCGGAGTGACATCCGGGCGCAACTTGCCCTCCACCTCGGAAACAAGGTGATGCACTTGGGCAAAACTGTGCAGTTGGCAAAGCGCCGTGACCCGTACGCTGCCAAATTCGCAGACTTGTCCGAGGTCATTGCGCTCAAGGTCAGTGATCATGACCAACTCGGCTCGCTCCTTTTCCGAGCCAAGAAGTTCCTCCATCACGGACGCGTCATCGGCCCCCCGCGGCCGCGTTCCCTTGATCGGGCGTGTTATAACGCGACGCCCGTCGATCTGCAGGAAACATTCGGGCGATGTGCTGAGGACAGCAGTGTCACCCAAACGCAAAAAACAGGCGTAGGGCGCAGGGCTTGCTTGGCGCAGCCGGGGATAAAATGCCGCCGGGTCCTCTGGCCAGGAGGCGGACAGGGTGCGGGTGAGGTTGACCTGATAAATATCGCCCGCGGCAATGTAGTCCTTGGCACGACTGACCAGCCGCATCCATTCTTCCTTGCCCAACCCGGGCGAAAAATCGGGTTGTCCGGTGCGCGGGGCGGAATCGAGCGTTTCAAAGTCCGGACACGCTGTCCACGCGGGAAAATCCCCGAAACGAAAATTGCCCTCGTAATCAAACCACCCGGCCAATCCGCCCCCCGATCCGACCGCGAGCGCCTCCTCCAGAATTCCCCAATCTTGCCACCCGCCCTCCAGAATCGCCGCCGGGTCGCGTCCGGCCAGGCCGCCGAATCCTTCGCCGTCAAAGAGGGCCAAGCCTGGGGCAACCGCGTGCGGGAAAGAAGAGGGTGGCGGATAGACAGTGGGCACACCCGGCATCTCAACGGGAAAGCGTTTCCATTTCAAGGGTGCCCGCGCTATGCAAGAAGTCATGCCACGTTGGTCCGTGATATTTTCCTCTGTTATTTTGTCTGCGGCGACCCTTCCGGCGCAGGAAGGCGGCACGGACAAGGGTGAGAAGCCCAGCGCCGAACTTATCGTCGAAGCCGAGGAAAGGATCATCAAAGAGCCGACTTTGGAACCGGGGGAAGAATCCTTGCCGAGAATGGATGGAAATTTTCCCGGTGAGGACAACATTTTCGGCGACGATCTTTTCGGCGACCCGTCCGGAAGCATGCGCGGCGGCAGTTCCTCTCCCGCACCGCGCCTACCCGCGGCGGTGCCGGTCCTTGAGGATCCGCTCGAGACGGAACGCAAGATGCGCATCCGCTTGGACAAGATCAAAGCGCGTCTGGCCCGCGACCCGGGCTTGGTCGAGTTGGAGCAGTTGGCCGACACCGCGCCGACTCCGGAGGACTACCGGGCCGCGCGGCGCGCTTACTACGCCTTGTTCTTCGACAAGGTCCGGGGGGCGGACAGCACCCTCAAGGACTTTGCCGACCGGTTGGAAAAGGAATCGTTATCCGGCCTCTTCCAGACCCGCGTTACACCGACTTGGCCGCTGCGCGAACCACCGCGCCCCTTGCCTCAGGCCCGACTTGTTCCCCCCAATCAATATCCGGCGGAAATCCCCCCGGGAGAACAATCGGTGCCGCTGCCTTGATCCGGTCGACGGCTACACGACCAAGCTGGGCAACTCGGAAAGCGAACGGATGGTGAAATCCGGCTCGACCAGACCAACCGGCTCCTCCTCGCCCTCGAGGGCCAGCCAGCAAGTGCGCAACCCTGCCCGTTTCCCGCCGATGATATCCCGGGCGAGCGAGTTGCCGACCATGAGCGATTCCCCTGCGGCCACCCCAAGGCGGTCCAGCAGATGGTGAAAGATGGCCGGCGCCGGTTTGCCCGTACCCAGTTCACCCGAGACCACGGCGGCATCGAAAAACAAGCCGAGGCCGGAGGCTTCGATTTTTTCCCGTTGCAAGCTGGCCGCACCATTGGTCAACAGGCCGATGCGAATACCGGCCCGTTGCAAGGTACGCAGGACCTGCTCCGCACCCGGCAGATGCTGCGACAATTCGCGGCGGCGGCGGACGAAGAATTCGGCCGATTGATCGGCCAACTTTCTGTCCACGATCCCCTGCTCCGCCAGCGCACGCTGCCAAATCTCCCGGCGGAATTGCGGGGTCCACTCGCGCAAGTGCTTCACATAATCCTCCTCGCCATGGAAGTGACCCCACATCCCCTCGAAGGCCACAATGCCGAGCTCGTCGCAGCGTGTGACCGGTGCATGGGCGCGCCAGAGTTCATCGCTCGCTTGCTTGGCCGCAGCGGCGAGCCGGCCCGCATCAAGACCGTGCTCGGCGGCCCCGAGGGCGGCTGTCTCGGTCAGCGCTTGGCGTGAAATCCGTTCGTCCCAAACCAGGGTGTCGTCGAGGTCGAAGAGGACAGCGCGGAATTTCACCCCGCCATTCAAACGCGCTCGTAAAGCCGAAGCAACTCCCGTCCGGCGCGCTCGGGATAGGTCGGAATTTCCTCGTACTCCTCGCGCAAACGGAATTTTTCGCCGAAGAGAACGTCCAGTTCCGCCGCGGTGCAACCGAAGGGCGGACCTTGACCGTCGTTGTCGGGATTGACAAAAAAAACAGCGAGCAGGTGCCCGCCAGGCTTGAGCGCGTCGGCGACGGCAGCAACATAGTCGGGGCGGCGCGCGGGATCGATGGCGCAAAAGCAGGTGTGCTCGAAGACGCCGTCGAAGTGGTGCCGCCAGCGTTCCGGCACATGGAACAGATCGCCGAGCTGGTAAGTCTCGGCGCCCTCCGAGGCATGGGAGCGAGCGCGCTCCAAGGCCAGCGAGGCAACATCGAGGCCGACGACTTCCAGCCCGCGCCGCGCGAGTTCGCGCACGTCATGGCCTGTGCCGCACCCCGGCACGAGGACGCGCCCGGCCAGGGCGCCATGAGTCAGCATGTCAAGCAGCACGGGGTGCGCCTCGCCCTTGTCCCAAGGCGTGTCCTCCGTCTCGTAGCGTTGGTTCCAGTCCATCAGCGTCGCACCCACCGCGTGCCCCAAGCCACGCTCCACTGGAACTTCCGTGCGTGTTCGCGAATAAGGAAGGGCAGATCTTTGCAAAGTTTGAGTTCGAAATGCGGCTCGAGCAAACGCGTTAGTTCTTCGTCACTCTCCTGCCCACGGCAACCCCCGATCCACTGCGCCTGCGCCGTGAATTGTTCCAGCCAACTGAACGGTGTGGCAAGCAGAAGCTGTCCGCCAGGCTTGACCAATTGGGGGACGCGTTCGAGGAAAACGCGCGGGTCCGGCAGGCGGCAGAGCAAGTTGGCGGCCAGGACGAGGTCAAAGGTGCCGAGGTCTTCCCGCAAGTCCATGGCATCTCCGGTCTCGAAGCGGAGGCGGGCCGGGTCGACGCCGGGGGGAATCTTTGCCGTGGCCGGCGCCGTGCGGTTGCCCTCGACGGCGTATTCGTAGGCCAGAGACCCGGAGGCGCGGATTTTCTCCGCCGCCGCGATGAAAGCGTTCGAGAAGTCGATCCCTATGACTTCCCGGCAATGGCCGGCAAGTTCGAACGAGGAGCGTCCGACCGCGCAACCTATATCGAGGGCACGAGCATCACGACCGACCGAGGACGAATTGATCAATTCGCGCACGCAGCGCTGGGCGAAGCCGAGCGCGTCACGCGGCCCGTGCTTCCACGGGAGAACCTGATCCGGTTCCCCGTAGTGGAAGAGCAGGTATTCGCGGACCTGCCGGTCGCTTTCGTAGATGTTGTCGGCCACGCGGGCGCGGCACCTGCTAGGCGAGCAGGCTCTCCATGTAGGGCGACGGATGGAAATCCTTGAGCAGGATTTCCACTTTGTTGTCGCGGAAAAGACGGACCTCGGACGACTTCACCTCGGGCGTTTTTTCGCGCGAGAAAAGAATGTCATCATGGGTGGCGTTCATTTTGTTGGCGAAGCGGTCGGGCGTGAGACTTCCGCCGAGATGGTCGCTGCGGCCGGTGGCAATATGGAAGGTGCCGCGGATTTTTTCGTCCTGAATGTCTTTGCCGGAAACCGGCAGGACCTGCGTGCCGAAGCCCAATTCCCCGAGTTCACCGGTGACCGGATCTCCCGCCAGCTTGCGGTTATGCGCCTCGATTGTCGCAGCATCGCCCTTGATCAGGGTCGCGCTCTTGATGCGCCCCCCGGTCACATGCATGAGGCCGAGGGTGCCGTCCTCATATTTCATGGGGAATTCACCTTCCGCGCCGACCGGCACATAATAGATCTCCCCGGCGGGCAAATTGGCCACATCGGGCTCGCTGCCGCGGCAAAGGCCGTGGCTTTTCTGTGCTTCCTGCTGGCCGAGTTCGAGTTTCAGGGTGTGCTTGGCGCCATTGTCGAGGTGGAAATCAAGTTCGACGGAGTCGGCGCGGGTCATGCCTTGGCGGAGTTTTTCCGCTTCGACACTGACCTCGTCGTAGTCCACTGACAGGCCGGAACCGAGGATAATGTCATTGACCCCGTGCAGGGTGGCACCACGGAAACCGTGCTGCTTCGCCGAAGCGGTGAGCGGAGCGGTGGCCGAGTAGGTGGAAACACAAAGAATAAGATCGTAGTTCGGGTAGATATCCTTTTCGAAACTAAGCTGGCGACCGTCCGGCGCAAACGCTTCATCGGGCAAATCCAAGTTGCTGCCGCCCGTCAGCTCGTAAGCATAAATCTCGCCGCCCTTGAGCCCTAGTTCCTCCAAGACCCCGTTTTGCAAACCTTGGTAAAAGACGTCGTGCGCCTTGCGTTGCACGGCGAGGCTCTCGTCCCCGAGGAACTTGAAATTGGCGATCTCTCGGGGGTTCTTCAGGTCAATAAGGACGCAGATACGCTGGCCCGGAGTGGGTTCGAATGTCTTCTTGAGCAGGCGGCTCAAGCTGAAGGGCGGGAAGGTTCGATTACTCATGATTTAATGAAGTTGGAATTATACAACAATGTGCTCTACGAATGGAAGTCCATGGCGGAGGCAGCAAACAGCAACAGCGACACTCCGGTTCTTCCCGGCGCACTCGCCAGCGTGGCGGTCGTCGTGCCGCTCTTCCCGAAATTACCCGGCCTGCGGGACTCATTGACCTCGCTGGCCGTCCAGACGCGGCCGCCCGATCTCGTTGCTCTTCTAGATGACGGTTCCAGTCCCGGGGCGGAAAAGCTCCGAGCCGAGCTACCGGACCTTCCGATCGAAATCATGGAGGTCGAACCGGGGACACTGCCGTCCGCGGTCAATGCAGTGATGGCAAATCTCGCGTCCTACGAATTCCTTGGTTTCCTGCAGGCGGGCGACCGCTATGCGCCGCGGCGGATCGAGAGTTGCCTGGCGGCCTTCGAATCTCCCGGGGGGAAACGGCCGCCGAGACTTGTGGTAACCGGACTCCGGCCGATCGACGGCCGCGGCCAACCGCTCTCCCCGGACGATCCACGCGCCGTCCACTTGGCGCGCTTGTGGGCTCCGGGCGCAGGCGGCGCGGAGTTGGCCGATTGGCTGGGTTGCGGACATTTCCCCGGACCCTTCTCCAATGTTTTCGTCCGGCGTGCGCATCTCGAGGCCAATCCGCTGCCGGAGAGCGCGGCCGCTTTCCATCAGACCGCCGTCCTTATTGCCGCCTTGCAGGGCCAGATGGCCGTCTTGCCGGAAATTCTGCTCGACCACTACCCGCCGGCTCCACCACGGGAGGCAACACCGCGCCAGACCGCCGAAAATTTGCAGCTGCATCTTTCCGTGCTCGCCGCCTTGCGCGACCGGCTGGCCGTCTCACCGGAAACACGGCGCAATACGGCAGCCTATCACCGGGCGGCTTGGAACAGTCTTTCCGGGACACGGGAGGACCTTTTCCAGCAAATCATCCTGCAGCTGGCTGCAGCAGCCAGTCCTGAAGAAAGCCAAGCCGTGCTGACTTCCACCCTGCGCTCCCATGAGGCCCAGAACCCACCGGCCCACTGGGAGGCATTGCTCAACGGGCAAGATCCGCTGGACCTCGCCGCCTACGCGGACGCACTCCGTCGCACACGCGAAAAATTGGATGACGCACGGGAGGAGAAAGAGCGTCTCGGGAAGGTTGCCGAGGCAGCCCAGGACTCGGGCTGGGTGCGCTTTGGCGCCTGGATCGGCGACCGGAGCGCGCGGCGCATCATGGAGCTTGAGCCCAAAGACGAGACACCGGATCAAGCAGCGAAGGCACGCGGATCAAACGCGAAAGCTGAAACCAGACCCACCGGCTCACCCCTCCCATGATTGTCACGAGGCCCGTGTAGCTTGCCGATTTCGTATCACTTGGGCTGGTCCAAGCCATCGGCCGTGCCGCCCGGTTTCGACCCGCTGAGTTTTTCCACCACGTAGAAAAGCATCGGAATGATAAAAATGGCAAAAAGTGTCGCCGCGCCCATGCCTCCGATGACCGCCGTTCCCATGGTCTGACGCGAGATGGCGCCTGATCCGGTTGCCGTCCAGAGGGGCACGCAACCAAGAATGAAGGCGAAGGCCGTCATGAGGATGGGGCGCAACCGCACGCGGGCACCGGCCAAGGCCGCGTCGAACAAAGTTTTCCCACCTTCGTATTCCGCTTTGCAGAATTCGACGATAAGGATGGCATTCTTGGCCGCGAGGCCGATAAGCATGATGAGCCCGATCTGCGCGTAAACATTGTTCTCCATCCCGCGAGCCCAGAGTGCGAAGAAAGCGCCGAAGACCGCGATGGGAGTCCCCAGCAGCACGCTGAACGGAAGCGACCAGCTTTCGTACTGCGCGGCGAGGATGAGGAAAACGAAGACGAGGGCGAGGGCGAAAATAACTACCGGCGAGACGCCCTCGGCCGCCTGCTTTTCCTGGAACGACATGCCAAGGTAGTTGAAGCCCATTTCTTTCGGCATGGTCTGGGCGAATACTTCCTCCATGGCCGCCATGGCCTGGCTGGAGCTGTAGCCGTCGGCCGCGGTCGCGTTGATTTGGGCCGAGCGGTACATGTTGAATCGCATGGTGAATTCCGGACCGTACCGGGGTTTGCTTTGCACGATGCCGGAGACCGGAACACTCTCGCCATTGCGGTTACGGACATAAAACTGCCCGACCTTGTCGATGTCCGTGCGGTAAGCTCCCTCAGCCTGCACGTAGACCTGCCACTGCAGGCCAAACCGGTTGAAGTAATTCACCATCGTTCCACCGAGGAAAGCGCGCAGCGAATTGTAAGCATCATCGATGCTCACCCCTTCGATCAATGCCTTGTCACGATCGACCGAAAGCTTGAGCTGGGGGACAGAGGGCAGGAATGTGGTGTTCAGATTCTGCAGCTCGGGACGTTTGGCGGCAGCGGCCATGAAGATTTGCGTCTGCTCGGCCAAGAAGGGGACAGTTCCTCCGGAACGGTCCTGCAAGACGAAATTCACGCCGCCGGAAGTGCCGACACCGGGGATGGCGGGCGGCGAAAAGGCGAAGGCCATGGCGGCCGGCAACATGGCCAGCTTGCCATTGATCGAGCGCAGAATGGCGTTGTATTGCGTCTCCGGAGAAGTGCGCTCACCCCATGGTTTGAGGGTGACGAAAAAGAACGCGTTGTACGTGGTGTTGACTTGGCTGAGCAGGTTGAAGCCGACCGCCGTGGTGACGTACTCCACACCAGGGGTGGTCATGAGGATCTTCTCGACCTGTGCGGCGACGGCGGACGTCCGCTCCATGGAGGAAGCATTGGGCAATTGCAGTGCGGCGTAAAAATAGCCCTGGTCTTCTTCGGGGAGGAAGGAGGGCGCCAGACGCCCCCCGAAAAACAACGCGGCCAAGGTGAGGATCCCGAGGAATCCGCCGCTCAGCACGAGTTTGCGGATCGCACCGCCGCAAATCCGCACATATTGGTTCGTCGCGCGGCCGAACATGTTGTTGAACCACTTGTAGAAAGCGCCGAGCGGGCCGCGTGTTTCGCCCTTCGGACGCAGGATGAGCGAAGCAATGGCCGGACTGAGGGTGAGCGCGTTGAAGGCGGAAATGCAGACCGACACGGCAATGGTCACGGCGAATTGCTGGTAGAGGCTGCCGGTGATACCGGGAATGAAAATGGTCGGGATAAAGACGGAAGAAAGGACGAGCGCGATGGCGACGACGGGACCGGAAACTTCCTGCATGGCCTTGAGGGTGGCATCACGCGGAGTCATGCCCTGCTCGATGTGGTGCTCGACCGCTTCGACCACGACGATGGCATCATCGACGACCAGGCCAATGGCCAGGACAAGGCCGAAAAGTGAAAGGGTATTGATCGAAAAACCGAGAAGAGGAAAAATGGCAAAAGTGCCGATGAGCGAGACCGGCACGGCCAGCAAAGGGATGAGCGTGGCACGCCAACCCTGCAAAAAGATGAAGACCACAATGATGACAAGAAGCAAGGCCTCGAAGAGCGTCTTGACGATTTCCTCGATCCCTGCCGTCACGGCAAGAGTCGTGTTGAGCGATTCCGTGTATTGCATGCCCGGCGGAAAACGGACGGCGAGATCGGCCATGAGCTTCTTGGCAGAAGCGGCGGCGTCGAGGGCGTTGCTGCCTGGCGTCTGGTAAAGGGCGATGATGGCCGAGGGCTTGCCCTGGAACCGGCCCTCGACATTGTAATTTTGCGCGCCGAGTTCGATGCGTGCCACGTCCTTGAGGCGCAAAATGGAACCGTCGGAATTGGCCCGAACCACGATATTACCGAAATCCTCCACGGTGGTGAGGTAGCCCTCGCCAATGACCGTGTAAGCGTATTCTTGTCCATCGGGGACGGGTTTGGCTCCGACTTTTCCGACCGGATTGACGCGGTTCTGCTGCTTGACCGCGCTGATGATTTCCTGCGCGGTGACGTCGAGTTTGGCCAGTTGGTCCGGGGTAAGCCAAATGCGCATGGCATATTGACCGGCGCCGAAGATCGCCACGTTGGAAATTCCCGGCAGACGGGCGAGCTCGTTGTTCAGGTTGATGAAGGCGTAATTGGCAAGGAAGAGGGCGTCGAAGGTCTTGTCCGGCGAAAAGAGAGAAAAGAGAAGAAGCGGTGCCGAAGTGCTCTGCTGCACGGTTGTGCCGTATTCGACGACCGGGGAGGGCAACTGGGAGTTGGCCTGGCTCTGCCGCATCTGGGTGAGGATCTGGTCATCGGTCGGTGCGGTGTCGACGCCGAAGAAGACATTGAGCGTCATGCTGCCGTTGTTGGCATTGACCGAATACATGTATTCCATGCCCTCGACGCCATTGACTTGCTGTTCGATCGGCGTGGCCACGGATTGCTCGACGGTGAGGGCATCGGCGCCGACGTAAGTCGCGTTGACCTGAATCTGCGGGGGAACAATGTTCGGGTATTGCGCGATGGGGAGCCGCGCCATGGAGACAAGACCGACGATGACCGTGATGATGGCGATGACCATCGCCACGATCGGACGGTTGACGAAAAACTGGGGCATGGTCGGACGCGCGCCTCAAGCGGGCTGGGCGGAAGCTTCGGGCAAGGGAGTCGGGGTGGGCGACGGAGCAGGCGGGGTTGCGGGGACGACCGGGGATTCCGGCGCCGGCGCACCTTCCAGTGCCGCTTCTGGCGGCAACTCCACATAGTCGCCTCCGCTCGACGGGGGAATTTCCGGTTGCGGCAGGTTGGGTTCCACGTTGAAACCTTCGGGCATTTTCCACGGGGTGGTCTTCACCGTCATGCCCTGGCGCAATTTCTGCATCCCTTCAACAACCACCTGCTCGCCCGGTTGGAGCCCGCCAGTCACGACTTGCATTGAGGCGTAGGTCGGGCCGATCTGCACGATGCGGAGGTCGACCTTGCCATCGCTGCCGACCACGGCAATTTGCGATTTGCCTTGAAGGTCGTTGACCGCACGTTGCGGGACGAGCAACGCATCGTCGATCCATTGCGTCACACCGCGCACGCGGGCGAACTGACCGGAACGCAGCAAATTGCCCGGATTGGGAAATTGCGCTTCCAACTCGAGGGCACCGGTGTCCTTTCCGACCGCATTGTTCACTGCCATGAGGCGGCCGGGATGCGGGTAGACCGTGCCGTCGGCGAGGAGAATCTGCAGGCCGAATCCGCCCTTTTCCTCGGCGCGGATGAGTTTTTCCGGGTCGCCGTAGTAAGGCTTGATGTAGTTCAGATATTGGTAGTCGCTGATGTAGAAATTCGCCTTGATCGGATCGACCATCGTGACGCTGGTCAGCGTGCCGGTCTGAGGTCCGATGAGGTTTCCAACCTGCGCAATATTGATGCCGGCAAGACCGTTGATCGGCGAAGTGATGCTGGTAAATTCGAGATTGAGACGAGCTTGCTCCACGGCAGCTTGGGCGGCGGAAACCGCGGCCTTGCTTGCTTCGAAGGCTTGGATTTCATCGTCATATTGCTCCCGGCTGATGACATTCTTGGCCAGCAAATCGACGGCACGCTTGGCATTGGCCTCGTCGCGGACAAGACGCGCCATGGCCTCTTCGAGTTGGCCGGTGGACTGGTCGAGAACCGCTTTGAAGGGCCGGGGGTCGATTTGGAAAAGAAGTTGGCCCTTTTTGACCAGCGACCCATTCTCATAATTTTGCGAGACAAGGTAGCCGCTTACCTGGGCCACGATGTTGGCATTAACCAAGCCGGAGAGCATGCCGACCCATTCGCGAATGACGGGAACTTTTTGCTGCAGCGGCGCGGTCACCGGAACCGTCAGTTCCGGCATCATGGGTTTCTCTTTTTTCGGACAACCCGTAAGGAACAAAGGAAGCAGTCCGAGCAACAAGAGCAAGCGGGACATCGGCATGACGGTGTCCATGAAACCGCCTCCGGAGCACCTTGCACAGCAGAAAACGGACTCCACAGCCGCTCTGTCCGACTGCCTGTCGGAGCCGGCGGAAGCACGGAAGGTTTCACCGTCTGCTTCCCGCGGGGCCCGCGAACGGACTCTTGCCATCGGGTTCGCTCTGGAGACAGGATAGTTAGTCTCGTTCCGCAAACTTCGCCCGTTTCGGGGCAAAATTTCCCCATGGCTGCCGCCTTTTCTCGAGCTGATCATTTTCGGCGGGATGTTGTTTTTTCGGGTACGTTCCGGAAAGAGGAGCAGATAAAGGATCCCCCACCCTCGCCCGCGTGAAAAAGAAAACGAAAAAACGACGGGCAGTGAAGGCGGCCGAGACAAGTGGCGTTCGGGAGCAACCTGCCGGCCCCGCCCGGCGCCGGTGGATGCGACTGGTCGCCGCTACCTTGGTGCCACTCATGATTTTCGGCGGACTGGAGTTGGGCTTGCGGTTGGCGGGCTACGGGTATTCGACCCGCTTGTTCCTTCCCCTCACCATCGGCGGCGAACAATTTCTTATTCCCAACGAAAAGTTCACCCATCGGTTCTTCCCTCCGGCTTTGGCCCGCGCCCCGCTCTCCGGCAGGATGGCCGCGGACAAGCCGGCGGGGACCTACCGGATTTTCCTGCTCGGCGAGTCAGCCGCCTACGGAGACCCGGATCCTTCCTATGGGATGGGTCGCTATTTGGAGGCCCTCTTGGAGACCCGGTATCCTTCCACCGATTTCGAGGTGGTTTGCGTCGCCATCACCGCAATCAACTCCCACGTGCTTCTCCCCATCGCCGAGGAATGCGCCAAGCACGACGGGGACATGTGGATTGTTTACATGGGCAACAACGAAATGATCGGCCCTTACGGAGCAGGCACCGTCTTTGGAGAAAAAGCGCCGGGCCTTGGCTTTGTCCGATCTGTTCTCGCCCTCAAAACGACCCGAGTGGGACAACTTATGGATCAGCTGATCACTAGCATCCGGGGAGGATCTCAGGCTCCGGAATCGTGGGACGGCATCAACATGTTCAGCAAAAACCGGCTGCATTACGACGACCCGAAAAAGCTGCGGACCTATGAAAACTTCAAGGGTAACCTTGATGACATTCTCGACGCTGGGAAAAATGCCGGTGTCCCGGTTATTCTCAGCACCGTGGCGGTCAACCTGCGGGATTGCTCGCCGTTTTCCTCGCTGCACAAGGTCGGACTGGAACCAGCACAGCTGGCCGAGTGGGAAGACCTGTTCCAGCAAGGCCGGTCCCTTGAAGCCGCCGGTTCCCACCAGGCTGCCCTTGAGGCCTACGCGAAAGCCGCCGCCATCGACTCCGACTTTGCCGAGTTGCAATTTCGCATCGGCACCTGCCAACTCGCCTTGCGCGACCGCAATGCAGCGCGGGCATCCTTCAAGCGGGCGCGCGATTGCGATGCTCTCCCCGTCCGGGCCGACACCCGGATCAACCGGATGATCGAGGAGGCCGGCGCATCAGTGGCCGGGGTGGACGCCATGCAGGAACTCTCCGAGCAAACGCCCGATGGAATTCCGGGCCAAGAGCTGTTTTACGAACATGTCCATTTCACCATGGCCGGAAACGAACTCCTTGCCCGCATCCTGGCCGAAAAAGTGGAAAGCCAACTCCCG
>CAMBSX010000029.1 GCA_945870655.1 Chthoniobacter flavus
CCTTCGGGATCCGCCTCCGACAAACCGGCCACCACCGCGGGCACCGCTTCGGCCCAAAGCGAGGCATCCAGCCAAATGTGCGGATCATGAAACCCGGCAGAGTTCGCCGGCGAAAGCAGGCGGCCCGCCGGCACTGACTCGCTCACCGCGTAGACTTTGACCCCTTGGCCGGCCAATCGGGCAAACAAATCGCCGAGACGGCCTTCCAAATTTAGTCCGTTGTAGAAAATCGCACCCGCCTTGGCCAAACGCGATGCGTCTGACGCGGTCGGCTTGTAGAGGTGCGGATCCACCCCAGGGCCCATCAACTGCCGCACCTCGACTCTCTCGCCGCCCGTCCGCCGCACCAGATCTGCCACCATCCCGGTGGTGGCAACAACCTTTAGTTCAGCCGCCGGCAGGCCGGCGGCGCCGAGCAGGGCAAACCCGAAAATAAAGAGGTATTTTTTCATAATGTAGCTTTTGCTACAATCTGCAATAACGGCTACGGACGGTTCTGTCAAAAGATTTCCAAGTCGGGCGGCTCCCCCTCCCCACTAACTCAATGAGAGTTACTCTCTCAAAAGGGAATAAAGACAGGCCACAGCCGAGCGCAGCGAGACAGACAGCTCGGAGAGCTGAGCGAAGCGGTCAAATGGAAGAAGATAAAAGAGGATAAGCGGGCTGCGCTGACGCGCTCCCCGCTCATGGCATCTCTCCGAGGACTGTGTTTGCGCCGTGTCAGTGGCGCAAACACCATCTTCTGTCATCCTCTTCTATTTGCCTATGGGCCGTCTCGCAGACTCGGCTGTGGCTTGTCTTCCCTCTGCCTGCCCAAGCTCGCAGTCGACGCCGCCCCGGTTACTTCCCAAACCGCACCCGCCGCGCGCGGGTTCAGGGGCTCCCGACCAAGTCTATCGATCCGCCCGTCATCCGCACCGGGATGCCCCGTCCGGCGAGAAACGCCTTCACGTCCCCCACGGTGTGCTCTCCAAAATGGAAAATGCTCGCGGCAAGCACCGCATCCGCCCCCGCCTTTTGCAGCACCTCGGCCATGTGCGCCAATTTTCCCGCCCCGCCGCTGGCAATGACCGGAACACTCACCGCGGAACTCACCGCCCGCACCAATTCCAAATCATACCCTTCCTTGGTGCCGTCGGCATCCATGCTTGTGAGCAGGATTTCCCCCGCTCCGAGATCCGCCACGGTCCGGGCCCAACCTACGGCTTCCAAGTCGGTCGGATTCCGCCCGCCATGGGTGTATACCGTCCACCCGCCCTCCGGACGCTGCCGCGCATCGATCGCCACCACGATGCATTGGGACCCGAACCGCTCCGCCCCCTCGCGGACCAGTTCAGGACGCTGGAGGGCCGCCGTATTGACGCTCACCTTGTCCGCCCCCGCCCGCAGCATCACCTTCATGTCCCCGACCGAGCGGATACCGCCCCCAACGGTCAAGGGCATGAAGCACTGGGAAGCCGTCCGCTCAACCACGTCAACCATGGTCGCGCGGGCTTCGGACGAGGCCGTGATATCGAGAAAGACCAATTCGTCCGCCCCCTGTGCATCGTAAGCCTTGGCGCACTCCACCGGATCCCCTGCGTCGCGCAGGTCGAGAAATTTTGTCCCCTTGACCACGCGTCCGTCGGTCACGTCGAGGCAAGGAATAATGCGTTTGGTCAGCACCCCCCCGAGGATGCCCGCCGGCACCGCTCGGCGCAATCCGCCGTATTTGCTTTGCCTGAGCACTCCGGTTTTTTACGTTCCACCGATGCGATCACTTTTTTGCGCGGCCCTTTTGTCCGCCGCGGTGGTCTTCCTGACCGGATGCGCGAGCACGAGCGGGGTCGGGCGCTTCCACACCGTGGTCTTGGATGCCGGGCACGGCGGGATCGACCGGGGAGCCAAGGGGGTGGACGGCTCAACCGAGAAAAAATACGCGCTCGACACGGCCAAACGGGTGGAACGCGGGCTCAAACGTGCCGGCTACCGCGTGGTCATGACTCGGAAAGGCGACTACTTCATCACCCTGCCGTCCCGCGTCGCCATCTCCAACCGTCGGCGCGGTGCCATTTTTGTCAGTATCCACTACAATTGGGCGCGCAACTCGGGAGCCAGTGGGACCGAGACTTTTTACTACAATGCGAAATCCTACCCGCTGGCGGCCAACATCCAACGGGAGTTGGCCCGCTTCTCCGGCAACCGCGGGGTGAAACGTGCCCGCTTCCACGTCCTGCGTAACAATGCCCGGCCGTCCGCCTTGGTCGAGTGTGGATTCCTCTCCAACTCCGGCGATGCACGCAAAGCCCGTTCGTCCTCCCACCGGCAACGTATCGCCGACGCCATCGTTCGCGGCATCGTAAGATCATCCCGCTGAAGAAGGGCGTCTCGTCGACAGGGAGATGCTGCCTTTTGCTTAAACTGGGCGGCGGCGACGCTTGACCCCGAGCATGGCCAGGTTGCGCTTCAGTCCGGCTTCCAAGCCAGCCGCCTCTTCGTCGCTCATGTTGGCCGCGTTGGCCAAGGCGGTCTGCGCACGCTCGATGGCTTTGGCCACCGCATCCTCGTCGATCTCGCTCTCTCGCGCCACCATATCGGTCAGGATCGAAATCCGGCCGGGAGTGATCTGGGCGAAGCCTTCGCCCACTGCGGCGTAGGTTGTCTTGCCGTCATTAATCACCGCCAACTCACCCGGCTCGAGCATGGTCATGAGCGGTTCATGCTGCGGGAGCACACCGATTTCCCCGGTCGTCGTCGGGATGACCACTTGGTCGACCTGCGCCGCGGTACTGACCCCGGCGGGCGAGACGATTTCGAACTGGATTTTGGCGGCCACGCTTTAACGGGTGACGGTGTCGAGGCTGCCCTTCATGTAGAAGTTCTGCTCGGGCACGTCATCGTATTTGCCGTCGAGGATTTCCTTGAAACCGCGGACCGTGTCTTCCGTCTTGACGTATTCGCCTTTGGTGCCGGTGAAAATTTCGGCCACGTGGAACGGCTGACTGAGGAAGCGCTGGATTTTGCGGGCTCGGTAGACGGTTTGTTTGTCTTCCGGGCTGAGCTCATCCATACCGAGAATGGCAATGATGTCCTGCAAGTCCTTGTAACGCTGGAGCACGCGCTGCACGCCTCGGGCCACTTCATAGTGTTCCTTGCCCACAATCTCGGGCGCGAGCGCCTTTGAGGTCGAGGCCAGCGGATCGACCGCGGGGTAAATACCCAACTCGGCAATGGAACGCTCGAGCACGATGGTCGAATCCAAGTGCGCGAACGTGGTGGCCGGCGCCGGGTCCGTCAAGTCGTCCGCCGGAACGTAAACGGCCTGCAGCGAGGTGATGGAACCTTTCTTGGTCGAGGTGATGCGCTCTTGCAAATTGCCCATCTCGGCGGCCAAGGTCGGCTGGTAACCCACGGCGGACGGTGTACGTCCAAGCAGGGCCGACACTTCCGAGCCCGCTTGCGAGAAACGGAAGATGTTGTCGATGAAGAGCAACACGTCTTGGTTCTTCTCGTCGCGGAAGTATTCGGCCATGGCCAGCGCGGTGAGGGCGACGCGGAGACGCGCGCCGGGAGGCTCGTTCATCTGGCCGTAGACCAGGGCAACCTTCGATTTGGCCATGTCCTTCTTGTCGATAATGCCTGCCTCGCACATTTCGTTGAAAAGGTCATTTCCTTCGCGCGTCCGCTCGCCGACTCCGGCAAACACGGAGTAACCGCCGTGGCCCTTGGCGATGTTGTTGATCAGTTCCATGATGACCACGGTCTTGCCCACGCCGGCACCGCCGAAGGCGCCGCTCTTGCCGCCCTTGGTGAAAGGACAGATCAAGTCGATGACCTTGATCCCCGTCTCGAGGATCTGGGCTTGTGTATCCTGTTCGACGAGCAAGGGCGCGCCACGGTGAATGGGATACCGCTTCTCGGTCACCACCGGACCGGCTTCGTCCACCGGGTCGCCAGTCACATTGAAAATACGCCCGAGCACGGCATCACCCACCGGAACGGAAATCGGGGCGCCGGTGCCGATCACCTCACCACCGCGCCGGAGACCCTCGGTGCTGGACATGGCCACCGCCCGGACCCAGCCCTCGCCCAGCTCCTGCTGGACCTCAAGGACAACTTTGCTTTTTTCCCCGTTGACGTCGGCCGTGGTCTCCAGAGCGTCGTAAATTTTCGGGAGTTGGCCTGCGCTGAAATCGACGTCCACGACAGGGCCGATGATTTGCACGATTTTTCCGGTGTTGCTCATATCTTTGATTGGTTAGCCCATGGCGATCTGGGCCGAGGAAATCTCGAGGATTTCCGTGGTGATCGCGGCCTGGCGGATTTTGTTGTATTCGAGGGTGAGGTCTTTGATGAGAGACTTGGCGTTGTCGGTGGCATTCTTCATCGCCACCATGCGCGCGCTCTGCTCGGACGCGCGGGCGTTGAGAATCATGGCATACAGCTCGTTGCCGATGTAAAAAGGAAGCAAAGCGTTGAGCACTTCCTGGGGGGAAGGTTCGAATTTGAAGGCCGACATAGCCCCCTCCGCCGCGGAATCGGTGTCCTCCGCGTTCTTGCCGCCCATGTCAAAGGAGGCGATGGGGAGCAATTCGTGCGCCGCGGGCACCTGGATGAGCGTGTTGATGAAATCGGTGTAGAGCACGACAGCACGGTCGCACTCGCCGGCCAGGAATTTTTCGATGATGAATTGCGAGACAGGCTTGACCTCGCCGTACTCCGGCGTGTCGCGCATCGGGAAGTCGGCCAGCAGGGGACGCTTGGTCCGGGCCAGAAAATCAACCGCTTTTTTGCCCGTGGCGATGAAGCTGGTCGTGGCGGAGTCGAATCGCTGGATCTCGCGGAAGAGGTTTGTATTCAACCCGCCGCAAAGACCTTTGTCCGTCGCGACAACGTAGACCAAAGTGTGATGGACCGGCCGGGCCTGGAGGAGAGGATGGAGCTCGTCCTCGCTGTGCTTGCTCAAGGAAACGAGCACGCGGTTGAGCATACGGGCGTAAGGCCGGGCATCCAAGGCGCGCTGCTGCGCCTTGCGCATTTTCGCCGCGGCGATCATTTGCATCGCCTTGGTAATTTGCGCCGTGTTGCGGACCGATTTGATCCGGCGGCGGATGTCCCGTGTGCTCGGCATGGGGCTCTATTTGTAGAATTGAGCGAACTCGTCCAAGGCGGCTTTCAGCTCCCCGCCCAGCGCGTCATCGATCGCTTTCTTGGTGCGGATGCTCTCGAGAAGCGACGCTTTGCGTGTCTCGAGGAATTCCTGCAACTTGGTTTGGAAGTCTTTGATTTTCTCGACCTCCACCTTGTCCATGTAGCCCTGCTGCATGGCATAAAGCACCGCAGCCTGCATCTCGACCGGCAGCGGTTGGTATTGCTGCTGCTTGAAAAGCTCGACGATGCGTCGTCCGCGCTCGAGGAGGCCTTTGGTTTTGTCGTCCAGGTCCGACCCGAACTGGGCAAAGGCCGCCATTTCACGGAACTGGGCCAGCTCTCCCTTGATCTTGCCAGCCACCTGCTTGATGGCCTTGATTTGCGCGGCGGAACCGACGCGGCTGACCGAGAGGCCCACGTTGATGGCCGGCCGGATACCTTGGTAAAACAGATCGCCCTCAAGATAGATCTGGCCGTCGGTGATCGAAATAACATTGGTCGGGATGTAGGCCGACACGTCCCCGGCCTGCGTTTCGATGATGGGCAAAGCGGTGAGCGATCCTCCACCCGCTTCTTCGCTCAAACGCGCGCTGCGCTCCAGCAGGCGGGAATGCAGGTAGAAAACGTCTCCGGGATAAGCTTCGCGGCCGGACGGCCGCTTGAGCAGGAGCGACACTTGGCGGTAGGCCACGGCCTGCTTGGACAAGTCGTCGAAAACAATGAGCGCATCCATGCCATTGTCCATGAACCACTCGCCGATGGCCGCACCCGCGAAGGGCGCCAGGTACTGGCTGGCCGCGTCGTCCGAAGCGGAAGCCACCACGACGATGGTGTAGGGCATGGCACCTTCCTTCTCCAAGGTGGCAATGACCCGCGCCACGTTGGCGTTCTTTTGGCCGATGGCCACGTAAATCGAATAAAGCGGACGGAAATCTTTGTCGCCCGAGGCTTCGCCCTGCTTGTTCAGGCGGGCCTGGCTGATGATCGAGTCGATCGCCACCGTCGTCTTGCCGGTGGCGCGGTCGCCGATGATCAGCTCACGCTGTCCGCGGCCGATCGGAATCATCGCGTCGATCGCCATGATACCGGTCTGCACCGGTTGGGTCACGGGGCGGCGCTTGATGATGCCGGGGGCGATTTTTTCCAACGGGTAGTAGGTACTGGCTTCGATCGGTCCCTTGCCGTCGATCGGCTCGCCGAGCGTATTGACCACACGGCCGAGGAGGGCCTTGCCCACCGGAATGGAAAGGAGCCGGCCGGTCGTTTTGACCTCGTCGCCCTCCTTGATGTTGCCGTAGCTGCCGAGGAGGACAACACCGACTTCGTTTTCTTCGAGGTTGAGGGCGAGTCCGAAGACGCCGCCGGGAAATTCCACCATTTCGTTGAGCATGACATTGCTCAATCCCTCGACGCGGGCGATGCCGTCGCCGACTTCGCGGACTTTGCCGGTGTTGGTGTGCGCGGCACCGGCTTGCAGGCCTTTGATCTTGGATTCAATTTCTTCAACGAGTGTGCTCATGGGCTTGGTTTTTTAAATGGGTTTCAAACAGGCAAGGCTTCCAGACGCGCGCGGACACTGCCGTCCCAAACGTCACTGCCGACGCGCACGCGCAGACCGCCGATCAGGTCGGGGCGCACCACGGTTTCAAAGGTGAGGTCACCGCCATGACTGCGGGTGATTTCATCGCGAACTTCCTTCATGGCGGATTCGGAGAGAGGCGTGGCACTTTCGATCACCGCATGGCGGCGTTCCAGTTCGAGGCGCACGAGGCGTGCGAAAACCTGCAGGATGGCGAGATGGCCACGGGGTTGTTCCGTCGCGACCGTATCGGTTACAGCTCGGACGCGCGAAGCATCGAGTCGCCCGGCGGTCAGACAGCCGCGGAAGAGCGAACGGGCGGTTTTGCGGGCCTCGCGGGGGGATCTCATCGGCGTGGGGCGAAAGCGGGAAACTTCACGCCGCGATCTCCTTGATTGTCTCCTCATTGAGACGCTTCTGGTCATCGGCCGTAAGGATTTTTCCGGTCACCTTCGTCGTCGTGGCGGCGACCAACCCGACCATGGCTCTCTTCACTTCGGCCTCCATCTTGCGGCGGTCCTGTTCAATCGACTCGTGGGCTTTGCGAATGACGCCCTCAGCCTCGCCGATCGCCTCCTGCACACGCTTCTCGCGCACAGCTTCGGCACTAGCCCGGGCCTCGTCGATGAGGGCTTTGGCCTCTGCGTCGGCCTTGGCCAAGACCTCCTTGTAGCGCTCGTCAGCCTCGGCCAACTGGCGTTTGATCTTCTCGGCGTTGTCCTGTGCCTCGGCAATGCGGCGACGGCGCTCGGCCAGCACGTTGACGATGGGGCCGAAGGCGTATTTGTTCAGCACCCAGTAAACGATGATAAAAATAATCGTTTGGGCGATGAATTTCGGCCAAGTCACGCCGAACTGGTCGAAGAGTTGTAGGACAATTTCCATGGTGAGCGCGGAGGCAGGCCGTCCCGCGGGCGGGACGGCCCCGTGAATTTTAGCGTCCGCCGAACGCGAGGATCAGAGCGTAAATGGCAATAGCCTCAGCCAGCGCCATGCCGATGATGCCCAGCGTCAGGACTTTGCCGAAGGCGCCGGGATTGCGTCCGACCGCTTCCACGGCCTTGGCGCCAACCATGCCGATGCCGATGGCGGCGCCGGCGCCGGCGATGGCGAGGGTGAAACTTCCGGAGATACCCGCGGCGGCCGCGGCTTCTGCGATGATGGGTGTGATCATGTTATGTCGTGTGTTGTTGTTTGGTTCGCGCCGCCCACGCTCTGGGCATGGTCCCGGCGGGAAAGTCTCAGTGCGCTTCCTCCTCGTCGTGGGTGGTCGACAGCGTGATGTAGACCGCGCAAAGCAGGGTGAAAACCATGGCTTGGAGCAGACCGATCAGCAGTTCGAGGAAGTAGAAAGGAATCGGGAGAATGACACTGGAAAGGTAGGCGATAAAGTCCGGCAGCCCGAGTTGTTTGCCCAGAGTCAACATGGTGACGAGCAGGTTCTCGCCGGCAAAGACATTCCCGAATAGACGCAGCGAAAGGGAAACCGGACGAAAAGCGATGGAGACGACTTCGATCACGCCGACCATGAAGAAAATCGGCACGAGCAGGATGGCCATCAGCCCCTTGAGCCCGCCTTTCACCCCGAACATATGCTTGAGGAAACCGCCCACTCCCATTTCCCCGACCGACCAGTAAAGCCACAACGCCATGAAGACGAGCGCCATGGCCAACGTCATATTCAGGTCGGCCGTGGTTGGACGCAAAATGGGTACCTTGAGATCACCGGGACTGATACTGTGCCAGGCTCCGACCTGGGAAGCATCGGCCGCGAAGCCGATCGAACCGACGCCCGGAAGCAGGGCAAACCAGTTGGAGACAAGGATGAAAATGAAGAGGGTGGCCAGCAGTGAGAAAACCTTGCTGACCATGTGCGGGCCGACAATTTCTTCCACCGTGTCGTACAGCGTTTCAACGACTGCTTCGAAACGATTCTGCGGGCCGTCCGGGACAAGTTTGACATCTTTCGTCGCCCGCCTGGCCAGGAGGAGCACGATCCCCATGACCAAAAATGAAACAAGGATGGAATTGGTCATCCACTCGACTTCCGACAAAAACTTGTCGGCATAAAGCGGGATGGCGGCAGCAATCGGGAAAAAGAAGCTCATCAGCGATAAAAAAGCCGCAAGCGCGAACTCGCGGCCGAACATTGCTTATAAGCTGATCTAATAATCCGGCTCAAGAGCGAATTACGCCGAGAAACAACACAAAAACCTTTTGCCTCTCGCTGGGGCGGGACCCGCTAAAGCCCAGAGGGCCGGGAACGGCCGGAAGAATGGGGCGGCGCGCCGCAGATCCGCGACACGCCCAAACCGACCAAGAGGATGACCAAGGTGCCCACCACCACGGTCATGAAACTGTGGAACGGGCTCTGCAATTCCACCGGCCACGCCGCCGATCCCGGCGTCAGGGTCATCCAGAGGATAACCAGGACCCCGGCCAGCACGGCCGTGACCGCCGCCGGATTTCCCGCCCGCCGCGAGATCAGCCCGAGCAGAAACAAGCCCAGCATCCCGCCGGCAAATGTCCCGGAAAGCGTCCACCAGGCATCAAGCGCTGCCTTGACCCCGATCATGGCCAGCGCCACGCCCGTGCCCAGCGCGCCCCAGACCAGCGACGCCCCGTGCAGCACGCGCATCGACTCGCGCTCACCGGCCTCCGGCCGGAAAAACCTTTGATACCAGTCGGTCAACAAAAGTGTGGCCGAAGAATTCAGGCTGGTCGAAATCGTGCTCATCGCCGCGGAAAAAATCGCCGCGAGGAGCAATCCCTTGGCCCCGGGCGGCAGTTGGGTAAGGATGAAATACGGAAGGATACGGTCCGTCTGATCCGCGCCCTGCAACGCGGCGGGCAAAAGGTCCGGCTGAGTCCCGTAAAAAACAAAGAGCGCTGTGCCGATGAGAAAAAAAACGGCCGACACCGGAAGGTAAAGGATTCCGCCGACCCACAGACTGCGCCGGGCCGCCACTTCCGACCGCGCCGCCACGTAACGTTGCACGTAATTCTGATCAATGCCGAAATTTTGCAGGTTGATGACGATCCCGTAGGCCAGCACGACCCAGAAAGTCGACTCGCCCAGTGAAGCCCCGAAGCTGCCGAGCGAAAATTTGTCGTGGGCCACCGCATAGTCCCAACCGGCGGCCGCACCGTCCGGCAAACCGGCAACCAGAAGCAAGAGACACAAAAGCGCGCCGGCCATGAGAATGATGGCCTGCACAGCGTCGCTCCACATCACGGCGACAATCCCGCCGAGCATGGTGTAAATAATGACCGAAACCCCGGTGAAGAGGATGATCCATTGCATTTCCCAGCCGAGCAAGAGGTGCATCGGCAGCGCCATGAGGAACATGACCGATCCCATCCGCGCCAGTTGCGTGAGCAGATAGCAGACCCCTGCATAGACCCGGGCCCACGGGCCGAACCGCGTCTCGAGATGGCTGTAAGCCGAAGCCTCGCCGGTCGAGCGGTAATAGGGCACGAACCACCGCGCGGCAACCCACAGCGCGAAAGGCAGCGACAGGCTGAAAGCAAAAGCATTCCAGTTCCCCGCGTAAGCGCGCCCCGGCAAAGCGAGAAAACTGATGCTGCTCACATAGGTTGCCAAAATCGACAACCCGACCACCCAACCGGGCATCGCGCCGTCCGCCTTGGTGAAACCCGCCGAGGTCGAACTCCGCCCCGAGCAGTAGAAGTACCAGCCCACACCGAGCATGGCGGCAAAATAAAGACCGAGCACCGCCCAGTCGATCAAAGGAAGCGCCGCCGTTTCAATCATCTCAACTTTCACCCCTCGCCCTTTTAATAAAGCTCCACCGGCGAGCGCTTCCCGTCTTCCACGCTTTTCTCGCGCGCTTTTTCCTCGCCCACAGTGGCCACTCGCAACTCCCAGATGTCACGGTTGACCGCCTCGAACTCCGCAGGCGAAAATTCCGTCGGCGGTGCCAGCTTTTGCTTAAAATCCGCCACGCGTCCGAGCGAAGCGCCGAGCAAGTCGGCCGGTTGCTTTTCCAGCACAGCCCGCGCTTCCTCGAGCAGTTCCACTCGGTGACAAATCATGAGCAAGTCGTTCCCCGCGGCCAACCCCAGGGCCAGCATGTCCTCGAATGATGTCGTGTCGAGAATCGCCCCCATGTCCAAGTCGTCGGTCATGACCAACCCCTCGAATCCCAATTCTCCCCGCAGCAACCCGTTGATCATGACCGGCGAAAGCGAGGCCGGGCGCGTCTCGGCATCCAGCGAGCCGTAGTGGATGTGGCCGACCATCATGCTGTCGACCAAGGACGCGAAATAACGGAACACGGCCAGCTCATTCGCCTCCATCTCGGCCCGCGAACGCCCGATAACCGGGAAGGAATGGTGCGGGTCTTCCACCGCCGCGGCGTAACCGGGAAAGTGCTTGCCGCAACTCAGGATGCCGCCGGCCCGGAGGGCGGCGTTGAATTCTCCGGCCAAGGCAATGACCTGCCCGACCGTCTTCCCATAGCAACGCCCGCGCAGCGAGTTATCCGCCTCGTCGTCGAAGGAGAGATCGAGCACCGGACAAAGATCGAGATTGAACCCGAAAAGCCGCAGGAGTTTGGCGGTCAACTCCCCGTGCCGCCGAACCAATTCCGGATTCCCCCGGTCGCGCAACTGCTGCGCATTGGGCGGCTCCTCGCCGATCAAACGCAACCGCGAGACACGGCCGCCCTCCTGGTCGATGGTGATGACCGGCTCGACCGCCGAAAGATCGCGCAGGTCGTCGATCAGCTTCCGCACTTGCTCCGGCGAGCGGATGTTGCGCCCGAAGAGAATGAACCCGCCCGGTTGCACCCGCTGCAACATGGCCGCCGTCACCGCGTCCAATTCAGCCCCCGGCACCCCGACCAAAAGCAATTGACCGACATCGTTCGACATGGCCGACCAAAAACCAGATCCCGCCACAGCTGTCGATGCGAAAAGCCGTTGTCGCTTCCCCTCGTCCGTTGCGACGGGCCGCTACCGCCGGAACCGGCGCCATTGATGGACGGACGGTCATAAACCGCCGCGGCGATCAGGCAAATCGCTGCCGCGGTTTGGTCGACAACCATCCCCCGATGGCGGCTAGAAACACCTGTCCGTAATCCGACAACTTCCTCTCGCCCACTCCCGGTACCTGCAGCATGGCCACCTCATCCCGCGGATGCTCCCGCGCCATATGCCGCAGCGTCGCATCGGAAAAGACCACATAGGGCGGAACATTGCGCGCGCGCGCCAACTCGGCCCGCAACTTGCGCAACACTTCGAAAAGATCTTCGTCGCAGGGCACCTCGCCGGCCCGCGCCCGGCGCCTCTTTGGCGCTGCCACTTCCTGCGGCGGCCGCACCATGGGCCGGGTCAGCGCCACCTTCTCCCGCGACCGCAGCACCGCCATCCCCTGTTCTGTCACGCTGACCGTGGCAAATTTGTCCTCCGAAGACTCGAGCAATCCAAGCCGCAACAACTGCCGTCCGAGGTCCACCCAATAAGCCCGCGGATGGTCGGACCCCACGCCGTAGGTGCTCACCGTCTCATGCCCCCAGCGCAGGATCTTTTCCGATTTGCCGCCGGTCAGCACCTCGACCGCATGCTGCAATCCGGTGCTGAAACCGCTCTTCTGCCGCAAACGCAGCACACAGCTGAGCAACTTTTGCACATCCGTCGTGGCATCCCATTTTTCCCGCGGGGCCAAGCATTGGTCGCACGCCCCACAGTTTCCCTCCGTCCATTCCTCCCCGAAATATCCGAGCAAGGAAACCCGCCGGCAGCGCTCGTCCTCCGCAAAATGCGTCATCTTTTCCAACTGGACCCGTGCTTCCCGCCGGGCCGGCAGATCGGTGATCTCCTCAAAAAACCGCAAATACTTGACCACATCGCCCCGCGAGTAGAGGAGCAGACAGTCGGAGGGCAACCCGTCGCGCCCCGCGCGTCCGGTTTCCTGGTAGTAGCTTTCGACGTTCTTCGGCAGGTCGGCATGGATCACGTAGCGCACGTTCGGTTTGTTGATCCCCATGCCGAAGGCGATGGTGGCGCAAATGACCTGCAGGTCATCGCGCAGAAACTTTTCCTGGTTGCGCGCCCGTTCCTCCGCCTCGAGCCCCGCGTGGTAAGGCGCCGCCTTGATCCCCGCCTCACACAGCGCCGCGGCCATCGACTCCGCCGTCCGCCGCGACTGCGCGTAGACAATCCCCGCCTCATCGGAGCGCTCCCGCACGAATTGTATCACTTGGACGGCAGCCCTGGCTTTCGGGATGACCCGGTAATTCAGATTCGGACGATTGAAGCTGGCGAGAAAAATTTCCGGGTCCCGCAATTCGAGCTGCCTGCGGATGTCCTCCCGGACGCGCGGCGTGGCCGTGGCGGTGAGGGCAAGAAGCGGAAGCCCGGGAAAAAGTTCGCGCACCTCGCGCAGGCGCCGGTATTCCGGCCGAAAGTCGTGACCCCACTCGCTGATGCAATGCGCCTCGTCGACCGCGAGGGCCGTCATCCCCCAGTCCGCCAGCTTGGGCAAAAAGTCCGGCAGCATGAGCCGCTCCGGGGCGAGATAAAGGAGCCGGTATTCCCCGGCATACAACTTGGCAAACCGCTGGCGGGCCTCGGCCGAATCGAGGGTCGAATTCAAAAAAGTCGCCGCCACCCCGCTGGCCGTCAGTTGGTCGACCTGATCCTTCATCAAGGCGATGAGCGGAGACACCACCACGGTCAGCCCGTCCCGCACCAAGGCCGGCAACTGGTAACAAAGGCTCTTCCCCGCCCCGGTAGGCAAAATGGCCAGCGTGTCACGCCCGGCCAAGAATGACTCCGCGATCGCCCGCTGATAGGGACGGAAGGTGTCGTAGCCGAAGACTTCCTTCAGCTTGTGCTCGAGCGTGGGCATGGGACGGAGTCTCTCCACGGCAAACGAGACCGGCAAGCGCCGCGACTCTTCGCCCGGCTTTCTTCTGATCCGGAAACAAATAAGCCGCAAAATGCCACCGCCTTCCCTAAGCTGCCGGCATGCGCATCGGCATCTTCGGCGGGAGCTTCGACCCGGTCCACCACGGACACCTCATTCTGGCCCGCGCGGCAAGTGAGGAACTCGGACTCGACCGCATCCTGTTCATCCCTGCCAACATGTCTCCGCACAAAACGGACGGCAAACCGGCCAGCGCCGAGGACCGCCTGGCCATGATCCAGCTCGCCATCGCGGGCGAAGACGGATTCGAAGTCTCCGACCTCGAATTGCACCGCCCGCCGCCCAGTTACACCGTGGACACCTTGCGCGAACTCAAATCGTCCCATCCCCACGACGAGTTCGTCCTCCTCATCGGCGCGGACAATGTGGCCAAATTCGAAACTTGGTATGAACCGGACGAAATCCGCCGCCGCGCCCAGATCGTCGTCCTCGATCGCGCCCATCATCAAACCTCGCACGACTGGCCGGTCGTCCGCCGCTTGGTCGACCTTTCTTCCACCGACCTCCGCGCCCGGGTTTCGGCCGGACGCAGCATCCGTTATTTGACCCCGGACGCGGTCTGCGATTACATCCAGATGAAAGGTCTCTACCGCGCCGCGTGATATCCGACTCCGAATCCATTGCCCTCGCCGCCGCCCGTGCTGCGGCGGACAAAAAAGCCGAAAACATCCGCATTCTCGACCTGCGCCAACTGTCGAGCTTCGCCGACTATTTTGTCATCTGCACCGGGACGAGTGATCCGCACCTCAAAGCCATCGGCTCCGAAATCCGCGAAAAACTCCGCGATGACCTCGGTCTGACTGCTCACTCGGACGGCTTCCCGGCCAGCCAATGGATCGTTCTCGATTACCACGGCGTTCTCATCCACATCTTCCAGGCCGAAAAACGCGACTTCTACGATTTGGAATCCCTCTGGCGCGACGCGCCTGTCCTTCCGTTCGAGGGCGCCTGAACTTCCGCCGTGCCGGACATCTCCTGCGCTATGAAGATCATGAGCAGGCACCAGGCACCGTTAAGGAAGAGATAAAGCAGAAACTGCAACTCGGTCGGCAAGGCATACAGCGCGATCAAGGCCGGTACCCAAAACAGGAGATTCGGAAGATAGAGTGGAATCAGGCGCTGGAGAAAAGCAGGCGGGGTCAAAGCGGCCCAAGTCCTCCCCCAGCTGTACCTGTTCTCCTGCCAAGCAAACCACACCACAACCAGAGGCAAGGCAAAAAGTAAGGCAAAGCCGATCTGGTCGACCAAAATTTTCAAGGCCACCGCCGTGACCCAGTCGAAGCCGTCAAACCACTGGCCCTGCGCACGGTAAAACTCATTCACGGCCAGGCCCAAAATGGCCATCAGTCCGGACAAATGCACCCAGTCACCCCAAGTCGGCGCCGGGCGTCCGGGCGGACGCAACCAAGCTTTGAGAACTTCGGGCAAGAGCGCACCGCTGAAAATATTGGCCCCGACGACAAAGAGGAGGCCGCCCGCCGATTTCCACTCGAGCAACCAGTGGGCAACCTCTTGCACCGCTCCTGACTTGTAGTAACCCAGAGCCAACAGGCCGGCGAAGATCTGCAACCCGAAAAATGCCGGCCAATACAACTTCAAGGCCGCCCCGGCCGGTGCAAGGCTGGTGGCCCAAAAGCCCCGGCTTGTGCTCATTTGCGCGCCACGGCCAGCACCGTCTGGAAATGCGGGGTCTTGAGCTCCCGACTGACCACCGAAACTTCCACCTCCTTGAAGCCGGCTTTTTCGATCAAGCGGACCAGCTCCACCTCGGAAAACCCCAGCCAGACGTGCGCGTAAAGGGTGCGCGCTTGTTCGAAGGAATGGCTCAGGAGGTCGAGTAGCATGAGCCGCCCGCCCGGTTTGAGGATCTTGTGCGCGGCGGCCAGCGCCTTGCCCGGACTGGCCGCGTGGTGCAAGGCCTGGCTGAAAAGGGCGAGGTCGACCGTGCCCGCCTTGATCGGCGGATGGTCGATCTCACCCAGTCGGTATTCCAAATTTTTCAGCCCGTGCTCGCCGGCCAGCTTGGACCCGAACTCGACCATGGCCGGCGAATTGTCCACTGCGATCACTTTCTTGGCCGTGCGCGCCAGCAATTGCGAAAGCGTCCCCTCACCCGCCCCCAAGTCCGCGATGACCATCGGCGGCAGAAGACGGAGCAAACCGTGCGAGAGCGCCCGCCACGAGCGCCCCGGCACATAAGTGCGACCGAACTTGCCGGCCAGCTGGTTGAAGTATTCGCCCGCCTTGTCCTGCCGCTGGCGCAGGACCAGCTTGACCGCCGCATCGTCCTGGGCCGCTTCGGGCAATTCTTCGCCGCCGCTTTCGATCAATTCGCCGATGGCCGATGGCACCGCGGACCCTCGCGCATAATAGATGTTCTTCCCGGCCCGCCGATCGACAACCAGACCCTCGGCCTTCAGTTGGGCCAGATGAGCACTGGTCCGCGACTGCCCCATCCCGAGAATTTGCTGCAACTCGGCCACAGTCAGCCCTTCCTGACCAAGCAGACGGAGAATGCGCAGCCGCGTGGGGTCGGAAAGCAGCTTCAGAATTTTCAGGGTGCCGGGCATTTTTTGGATAGACGCATCAAAATATCATGATATGTTGATGCGTCACGTGGAAAAGCCGCTGAGTTGGCGGTTTCAAACTGTGGCTTAACCTCTCAATTCCAATGACCTCTGACTACATTTTTTCCTCCGAGTCGGTCGGCGAAGGCCATCCCGACAAAGTTTGTGACACCATCTCCGACGCGGTGCTCGACGCCTGCCTGAGCCAAGACAAAAAAAGCCGCGTGGCCTGCGAAACATTGGTCAAAAGCAACATGGTGGTGCTGGCCGGTGAGATCACGACGGACGCCAAATTCGATTTCGAAAAGATCGTGCGCCAGGCCATCGGGGAAATCGGCTACCTCAACGACGATGATGTTTTCCACGCCGACAAAGTGATCATCACCAAAGCGATCACCCAGCAGAGCCAAGACATCTCGCAGGGCGTCGACGCCAAGAAAGCCAAAGGCAAAAAGACCTCCGAGCAGGGTGCCGGCGACCAAGGCCTCATGTTCGGCTACGCCTGCAACGAGACACCGGAATTGATGCCGGCGCCGATCATGTTTGCCCACCGCCTCGGACGCGAACTGACCAAGATCCGCAAGGGCGGCAAAGTGCCCTGGCTCCGCCCCGACGCCAAAACACAGGTCTCCGTGCGTTACGTCGACGGCAAGCCCAAAGAAATTACCGCGGTGGTCGTCTCCACCCAACACGCCGAAGGCGTTGCCCACCCGACCATCGAGAAGTTCCTCATCAACAACCTGATCAGAAAAGTTCTTCCGGCCAAAATGCTGACCAAGGGCACCGAGTTTTTGGTCAACCCGACGGGCAAATTCGTCATCGGCGGACCACAGGGCGACGCCGGCCTGACCGGGCGCAAAATCATCGTCGACACGTACGGCGGCATGGGCCGTCACGGCGGCGGCGCTTTCAGTGGCAAGGACCCGAGCAAGGTCGACCGCAGCGCCGCCTACATGGGGCGCTGGGTGGCGAAAAACATCGTGGCCGCCGGCTTGGCCGACCGCGCCGAAATCCAGTTCGCCTACGCCATCGGTTACCCCAAGCCGGTCTCCGTCACCATCGACACTTTTGGCACGAACAAAGTCAGCGAGCGCAAACTCCAAAAGGCCGTCCTCGACACCTTTAGTTTCAAGCCGGCCGATATTGTCAGACAACTCAACCTCCTCCGTCCCATCTACAGCAAAACGACCAACTACGGCCACTTCGGCCACAAATCGGGGCTGAAGTGGGCCCCGTGGGAGGACACCGGCAAAGCCAAGGAGCTCCGCCGCCGGGCAGGGCTAAAATAAGTTTTCCGTGATTCAGTTTACAGTGTTCAGCAAAACCACAGAGTTATGGCTTACCGGTCATTCGAGGAACTCGAAGTCTGGCAGCGGGCGTGCCGTCAGGCGGTCGAAATTTTTCGCCTCTGCGATGACTGTAAGAATTGGACTTTGCGCGACCAGATCCAGCGGGCTGCGCTTTCGGTTCCCTCAAACATTGCCGAGGGCTGCGAGCGCAATAGCGGGCCGGATTTTCAACGGTTTCTCAGCATTGCGCTTGGTTCCAATGCCGAATTACGCACCCAACTTTACATCGCTCGGCGTATCGGCGTCATAGAGCAAACAAACCTCGAAACCCTCATTACCGAAGCCAAACAAATCTCCGCCATGCTGAATGGCCTCCGCAAGTCCCTAAAACCCAAACTGACCAAAAACTGAACACCGAAAACTGAAAACTTAACCACCATGAGCACCACCACCCTTAAACCCACCAATGTCGCGCACTCCAAAGTGGCCGACCTGAGCCTGGCCGAATTCGGCCGGAAAGAAATCGATCTGGCCGAAACAGAAATGCCCGGCTTGATGGCCCTGCGTGAAAAGTACGGCAAAAC
>CAMBSX010000030.1 GCA_945870655.1 Chthoniobacter flavus
ATCGCCGAGGATCGTTCCCAGACCACGTCCATCTCTCTTGGCAGGCGTCGGCCGCCGAAAGGGCCGGTGATGAGCAAACCGCGAACGCCACGAGTGTTGAGGATGCGCACAAGACGCGCGGGCGTCATGCCCTTCTCGTGGAGGAAAAACTCGTCGATACCGAATCCCAATTCCGTGGCACGATGCCGGATGGCACGCACCCACTCGAGCACCCCCGCGACGCGCGCATCCTCGAGATGACTCGATGTATAGACTATGCCGATGGTTCCGCGGAAGCTGGCCGTGCTGCTGCCGCGGATCTGGGAGAGCAACTGCGACACCGCAGGGTTTGCTTCGTAGCCGCTTTTCTCGGCTAGGGCGCGGATGCGCTCGCGCACGGCAGTGCTGATCCGCGGATGGTTCCGCAAGGCCAAAGAGACAGTGGCGGCGGAGACGCCGGCCAGCTTGGCCAAGGAGCGTACAGTCGGAGATGCCACGACGTAGTCATCGGCCCAGACTCCGCATGCGTCAACTGTTGACTTCGAGCGCGAGTCGAATTTCCAGCAGAGGCCGCTAGAGTCCAATGATGTCGTTCAAACGTCCCCCAGCCTACACACTGGCTTCCATCTTGGCCGTCGCATGCTGCACCGAGTTGCCAGCCACTCCGGGAGACGCTGCTGACCCTTGGAGCAAAGTCCAGGCTGCGCTGGCGGCGATGGACACCACCCCAGCCCCCCCACCCGAAGAAGCGACAGCCGATGGCGCCCCCGTCCGGCAGGGTCCCAAAGTCCTCTTCCGTTTCAAAGCCGACGATCCCTCCGTCAAGCGGGTTCACTTGGCGGGAAATTTCAACTCTTGGGCTCTCAACCGCGAGGGCGAGGTGCTCAATGAATTGGCCGTCATGCAGCCCGTGGAGGGAGGACGGTGGTATCGCCGGGTGGAACTCTCTCCGGGCCAATACGCATACCAATATATCATTGAGCGGCAAGACGGCACCTTCGACTGGCTCAAGGATCCCCATGCGGAGGAATCGAACGAAGAAGGCCACAGCATCCTGCGAATCGCTCCATCCAAGGAAGGCGTTGCTCCCTCGGGGACCGAGCAGGACAACCTCGCAGCCAGCGATCTTGCCGGGAAAACCGGAGATGGAACAAATCGCATCTTGAGCGTGCGCAAGACATGGGTCCGCCCCGGGGAAACCAACGAAGTGGAGACCGCACCGTGGAAGGACGAAGCCGGGAGGAAAGTCATTGTCGAAGTCAGCACGCCGCTGGGCCGCACCATCCATCGCACGGAACACGAGGTCGGCCCCGGGACCGCAACCCTCCCTGTTCCGGCGATCGAAACGGAGGGTGGCTATGTTTTGACCGTGAAAAAGAACGGAGACGCCAACGACACAGTTCTGGGCCGCACCGTTCTCACTGTGGCCGATAGTATTGCCGACGACCTGCGTTACGGATTCTACGCCAGCTACGGTTCCACGGAGGGCGACTACGACGAGAAAGCGGCGATGCTTGCCGCGATGCACGTCAACGCCGTGGAGTTCTACGACTACTTCCCCGCGCACGGCAAATACGCGCCGACCGAGCTCGAGTATGAATTCGAGCCTTTCGGGATCGCCATCAATGCGGAGGACGTGAAGCGCAAAATCGACTCCGGGCACGAGCGCAACATCCTCGCCATCGCCTACGTCGCGGCCTATGCGGCCTCGCAGAGCGTCTATAACCAGCACCCTTATCCCATGACGGACGAAGAGGGGCGCCCCAAAGTTTTCAATGGTGAGATCATGACCGAGGAGGAAGCCGATCGTCAGGGTAAACCGAAGTGGTTCCGCATCATGAACATTGCCAAGGATTCCCCGTGGCGGGAATATGTGCTCGAGGAACTCCGCCGCACTCTCGATGACAGTCCCGATGATCTGGTCGCCTTCGACGGGTTCGAGATCGACACCTATGGGGACAGCCCCGGGACGAAATTCTACGCCGAAGGGAGCGCGCACAATGGCGAATACCTCACCGATGTGCTGCGCGACTTCGTCGACGAGACACGCGAGGTGACGCGTTCGGTAAAACCGCACGGACTCGTGTCTTTCAACAGCATCAACGAGTTCGGTGTCTCCGACATGGTGAACGTGACCGATTTCCTCTTCCTCGAAATCTGGCGTTTCTACAACGCGGAGCTGGGAGGTCTGGTCAACATCTGCTTCCGCAACCGCGCCCCCGCCCGTCAACGCGTCGTGCTCAAACTTTATCCTGCAGACATGGATCCGAAGCAGAAGTCATGGCCGGCCGGGACTTTGGCCCGTATCCTGGGCGCAACTATGACCGGGGGAGGATCCCTTATGGTGGTGGGCGAACCCGACGAGAAGAACAGCACGATGCACGGGCTGAACAGCTTGTTCTATCCCGACCACCAACCCCTGCGCTCCGGCAACGCCGAGCTCATCCGCGATTACTACGGCCACGACGCCATGCTCTTCGGCTACACACACGGCAAAAACGTGCACAACACCGCCATCGACGCCCGTCTGGAGGGCGCCATCACGCGCACGTACGCCGCGGAGGGCCGCGACGCCCTTGTCGTGCAAATTCTCCGGGCTGGCGAGGATCGCCGGTGGACGGTCGACGTTCCGCTGCCCGAACCACTGGCCGACCAGATCCTCGAGGTTCCGCTGCCGGGAGACGTGAAACCGCGCGCGGTGTATTTCGCCAGCCCGGACAACGAAGCCTTCCGCTTGCCCGTTCCGGCCGAATTTTCGGTGGAAAACGGTGTCGCACGCGTCACCCTTCCGGAACTGCGCGTCCATGCCACGGTCATCCTGCAATACTAAACGTCTCGCCCGGCTCTGCGGCGCGGCCCTCGCGGCACTGCTGGCGACCGGCTGCGACGGACGACCGAACAATCCCGACGGCCGTGTGGTCGTTCGTTACTGGGACAAATGGTCGGGCTCCGAGGCGAAGGCCATGCAGGAAGTGGTCGACGACTTCAATGCGGGCCAGGACCGCATCCGCGTCGAATACAGCTCGGTCAGCCAGATCAACCGCAAGCTCATGCTGGCCATCGGCGGCGGCAATCCGCCCGACGTGGCGGGCTTGTTCGGCAACACGCTCGCGGTCTACGCGGAAAATAACGCCCTGACCCCGCTGGACAAGCTCGCGGCGGAGAACGGCGTGTCCAGGGACGATTACATCGGCGTGTTTTGGGATATCTGCAACCACCGCGGGCGCTTGTGGGGATTGCCCAGCGCACCCGCTTCCCTCGCCCTGGTCTGGAACAAGAAACTTTTCCGCGAAGCCGGGCTTGATCCCGACCGCCCGCCGCAGTCCATCGCCGAGCTGGAGGAATACAATGACAAGCTGGCCAGCCGCGACGAGAACGGCCGACTGGTCGGCGCCGGCCTGCTGCCGTCCGAGCCGGGATGGTGGCCAGCCATCTGGGGATGGTGGTTCGGCGGGGATTTGTGGGACGGCGAACGCATCACGGCCGACTCGCCGGAAAACATCGCTGCCATGGAATGGATCGCCTCCTACCCCGAGCGATTCGGAGCACGCGACCTGCTTTCCTTCCGCGACGGCTTCGGCAATTTCGCATCTCCCCAGAATGCTTTCTTCACCGGCCGCGTGGCCATGGTGCTGCAAGGCCCGTGGATCCAGAATTTCATCCGTGACTTCGCCCCGCCCGACTTCGAATGGGGCGCGGCCCCCTTCCCCTCGTCCGGGCCGGACGACGAAGGCGTCACGCTGGTGGAAACCGATGTCCTCGTCATCCCCGCCGGAGCCAAACACCCCCGTGAAGCCTTCGATTTTATCCGCTATGTCAACACACAGGGCCCGATGGAAAAGTTGTGCATTGCCCAGTGCAAATTCTCGCCACTCAAGGAACACAGTCCCGATTTTTTGCAACGCCACCCCAACCCGCAAATCGGCACTTTCCTCGAGTTGGCCAAAAGCTCCCACGCGCGCTTCGTGCCGCCGCTCACCTTCTGGGTCATGTATGAGAACGACATGAAACAAGCTTTCGGCAAAGTCTGGACCGGCGCAGCGAGCCCGCGCGAGGCGCTGGCCGAAGTCCAGTCGCGACTCCAAGCCGAATTCGAACGCCGTCGCGCGCGCTGGGACCGTGTGGCCGCGGCTCTGCAAGAAGGATGGAACAAGCAGCCATGACGCGGCGCGAAAAAGAAAACCTCCGCACCGGACTGCTTTTCATCAGCCCGTGGATCGCCGGCTTCCTCCTGCTTAGCGTCTATCCGCTTGTCGCCACGCTCTACTATTCCCTCAGCGACTATTCCGTGCTCTCACCGGCGGTCTTCGTCGGACTGGAAAACTACCGCAACCTCGCGACCGATCCCATTTTTTGGAAGTCGGTCTACAACACGTTTTTCTTCGCCGCGTTCGCGCTGCCCCTCGGACTGCTCGTTTCGCTGACGCTGGCCGTTCTCCTCAATTTCGACCTGCCCGGCAGAGGCATCTTCCGCACCGTGTTTTTCCTTCCTTCGCTCATGCCCATGGTCTGCTTGGCCGTCCTCTGGCAGTGGATGCTCAACGGCGACCTCGGACTGATCAACAACGTCCTGCGACCGCCGCTGGATGCGGTCAACGCGCTCTTCGGCACCAACCTCACGCCGCCCAACTGGCTCCAGGAACCTGTCTACGCCAAGTGGGGCATCATCTTCACCGCGCTCTGGGGCGTCGGGCAGGCGGTGGTCATTTATCTGGCCGGACTGCAAGACGTGCCCCGCCACCTCTACGAATCGGCCGAGATCGACGGCGCGAATTTCTGGAAAAAGACATGGCATATCACCCTGCCGATGATTTCGCCGGTCATTTATTTCAACCTCATCATGGGTCTGATCGGCTCCTTCCAAGTTTTCGCCGTGCCCTATGTCATGACCGAAGGCGGCGACGGTCCGGAACGGTCGCTGCTTTTCATGGCGACTTATCTTTACCAGAACGCCTTCGACTACTGGAGCATGGGTTATGCCTGCGCCATCGGGCTCGTGCTCTTTCTGGTCATCCTCGGGCTCACGCTGCTGGCCACCGGCCTGTCCGCGCGCCACGTCCACTACGAAGGAAACTGACCTATGCCGACCGCATCGCTCACCCGACCCCTCAAGGTTCTGCTGATCTGCTGCCTGCTGGTCAGTGCTTGGGCTTTTCTCGCGCCGATGTTGTGGATGCTTTCCACCTCGTTGAAGCCGCTCAACGAAACAATGACTTTGCCGCCGGTCTGGATCCCCAGCGAAATCCAGTGGCGCAACTATCCCGACGCCATCGCGGCCATGGGCCACTTCTGGCGCTATGCGGGCAACTCGCTCTTCCTGGCCATCATGACCGTGATCGGCACGGTGACGAGCAGCGCCCTCGCCGCCTACGGCTTCTCGCGCATCGAATGGAAGGGGCGCGACAAGGTATTCGTCATTCTTCTGGCCACCATGATGATCCCCTTCCCGGTGGTCATGGTCCCGCTATACAGCCTGTTCAAATCCCTCGGCTGGATCGGGACCTTCAAGCCGCTTTGGGTGCCTGCTTTCCTGGCCGGGGCCTTCAGTGTTTTTCTGCTGCGGCAGTTCTTCCTCACCTTGCCCAAAGACATGGCGGAAGCCGCCCGTATCGACGGTTGCAACGAGTTGCAAATTTTCTGGCACATCATCCTGCCGCTTTCCAAACCGGCGCTGCTGGTCGTCGCCATCTTTCAATTCATGGCCACCTGGAACGACTTCCTCGGGCCGCTCATTTACCTCACCGAACAGAAGGACTTCACCCTGGCGCTCGGACTGCAGAGTTTCCAGAGCCAGCAGGGCGGAACGGCGTGGCACCAACTGATGGCGGCTTCCACTCTGGTGGTTCTTCCGGTCATTGTGCTTTTCTTCTTTACGCAACGCACCTTCATCGAGGGGATTGCCGCGACAGGATCGAAGAATTGATCGCGGCGCGCGGAGCCAGGTGAACCGTTAACCCAAGCGGTGCTTGGCCGGCACACCCAAGCGCCTAATTTCCAACATGTTGAACTTCCCGGCTAACCGGGGCTTGTGCCTCTTGATCGCTTCGACGCTGGCTTGGGCCCACCAGTCGACGGCTCAGACCACGCCGACCAACCCGCACAAGGCACCGCTCTACTGGAGCGTCTATGAGTATCACATCCTCGGCGAGCGCACCGCTCTGCCCGGCATGCAGAACTACATCCCCGAGTCCGAGTTCGCCGCCAACGTCGACATGGTCGAGGCCAAGCTCAAACCGTATGGGTACGACATGATTTGCGTCGACGGCTGGGGTGACACCACGGCGATGAACGCCAACGGCTATCGGACAAGCCATTCGCGCAATTGGACCCACGACTTCGCCTGGTGGGCCGAGCACCTCCGCCCGCGCGGGATGAAGCTGGGCATGTATGCCAACCCTTTGTGGCTGCACGTTGATGCCGCCAACACGACAGCGAAAATTGTCGGCACCGACATCAACGTCTCGTCGCTCTACGCCGCGGACGACCCTTGGTGGGTGCAAATCGAACGTCCGGGGGCGGAAGCTTACGTGAAGGGCTACATCAAGCATTTCGCCGACATGGGCATCGACTATCTCCGCGTCGATTTTCTGTCGTGGTATGAAACGGGAACGGACCGCTACTTCCCCGGAACTGTTCCCCTCACTCGCCCGGGCGGCCATCCGGATCAATACGCCACGGCCTTGCGCTGGATGCGAGAAGCGGCCGAGGAACACGGCGTTTTTCTCAGTCTGGTCATGCCGCACCTCTACAACGAGGCGGCTACCGAGCAACTCTACGGCCACATGATCCGCGTCAACGAGGATGCCTTCGCCGGCGGGTGGTCCCGCTGGAACAATGCCGACCGCGGTGTGAAGCGGGCTGGTTGGTCGGTCTACGCCAACGCCATGGATGGCCTCGCGTACTGGTCCTACATCGCGGGACGTGGCAAGATGATCCTCGATCCGGACTTCATCCGGCTGAACACCTTCGTCGACGACGAGGAACGCAAGACGGTGATCTCTGCCTGCCTCCTCGCGGGCAGTCCGGTCACGCCTGCCGACACCCACACGTCGCTCGGCCCGCATTTGTGGCTCTACACCAACCCGGAGATGCTCGCCTTGAATCAGGACGGCTTCGTCGGCAAGCCCCTGACCAACGACGTCACCTCGGTGAACAGCCAGATCTGGACCGGCCAAATGACGAATGGCGATTGGATTGTCGGGCTTTTCAACCGCGAGGACAGCCCGCAGACCCGATCGCTCGACTTCCAAACACTGGGCTTCCCCGCCGCCCGCGTGCGCGATCTTTGGCAACACGCGGATCTCGGAACATTGTCTTCCCTGGAATTTGAAATTCCCGCCCACGGCTGCCGTGTTTTCCGCGTGGTTCCAGGGGCCGCGGCCCTCCCCGGTCCGTCCGCACTCCGGCTCGCGTCCTTGGCCACGACCACCGTGGCCGGCGCCTCGGGCGGCTTGCAAGGGCGCGCGATTTGGACCGTCACCGATGGCATGGGGCAGCCAGTCCCGGGCGCCATGGTCACCGCTTTCTTTGGAGGATCTTTCGACGAGGAACTGATGGGCCTGACCGATCCTGTGGGAGAAGTGATTTTGACCACATCGGCGGCGATGACCGAGCGCCCGATCTTCCACGTCGAGGCCCGGCATGTGGCCAAGAGCGGATACGTTTACGGTGCAGACCTCAACCAAGCCGGCACAACGGTCTCGGGCCCGCGGATGTTCGCCGGCGGTGATTTCACCGAATGGAGATTGCAGGACATCGCCATGCACTGGAAGCAGGGCGCATGGCAGGCGGATCGCGTGGCTCTCGGCAGGAACCTCTTCCCAGCGATGAACAACAAATACGAGATGAAGTTCGCGGACGATCTCTATTTCGTCGGCAACGACTGGGGCGGCGCGAGCGGCACCAACGGCACGGCCCAACCTTCAACTTACAGCCGAGGGACCAACATTGTTTTCAGCATCCCGACCAACGGGCTCTACAATATGCGGTTCGACACGAACACCCTTGGCTACACAATTCTTCCCGAGTGGTTCACCACCGATGTCGGGGCCGTCGGTATCGCCGGTATCACCGCATCGCCGGGGCCATTCTCCTTTGTCCTGCGGGCCTCCGGGGCGGATATCGAGACAAACAGCGACGAGTTTCACTTCACTTGGCAGACACACAGAGGTGACCTAGACATGCAAGCCAAGGTCACAAGTCTCGCTCCGACCGACCCCTGGGCCAAGGCCGGCCTGATGATTCGCAGCACGACCAACGCTGGCTCTCGCCACGCCTCCATCTTCGTCACTCCCGAGACGACCAACGGACCCGGCAATGGCGTGATTTTCCAGCGACGCAACAGCACCAGTGGCACCACCACAAAGGTTGTTACAACCGGCTTCGCCGCCCCTGTCTGGCTGCGCCTCCGGAAAACCGGCACGACTTTCCAGGGTTACTACTCGACCAACGGCACGAACTGGACCCTCCTCCGCTCGACGAACGTCAACAGCATCGGCACCACCTTTCTCGCCGGACTAGCGGCCTGTGGCCATTCGGACGGAACCCTGACCGAAGCAAGGTTCGACGAGGTTCACATCCGGACGAACACCAATGCAATTGTTTGGTCACCGGGAAATCCGGTGCGCGGGCGGAGCGCCCTGCTTACCTACTACGCGGAAGGCAGACCGCTGGCTGCTTCTTCGCAAATCTACGCACGCATCCGCCCCAACGGCGGAACCGAGGAAATCTCACCCCTGCCTCGCATGACGAAGGTCAGCCCTGAGGTCTGGACCGTTGCCTACAATGTCCCTTCGGATGCAACCAACCTCGTTGTGTCATTCCATAACCAGGCCGGCGCAGCCGATAGCGGAGCAACGAACGCGACGGCGGCTGGAAGTGGTCCGGTTCTGGCTGCACCAACTTCCGCTCCGGGGACACCGATCGGACCAAGCGCCTACCCGTATGCGACGGGCGACGGTGTTCGGTTCGCGTGGGAACCGGCAGCCGCGGAAGACGGTGTCGCCCCCCTTTACCGCGTCACGATCAGCAGGAACGGAAACACCTCGGTGCGACTGACCGGCTTGGAGGAAATCAATGTGACAACCGCGGTCGGGGACATCATTTCCGTCATCGTGCAAGCAATCAATCCGCTGGATTACAGTCGCATCGGCGCAGTAACAGCCGTCGGCGCGGCCACCACGGTGCTCGACGCACAGGAGGATCCGGATCTCGACGGGATGAACAACGGCGCAGAGGAATTAGCCGGAACAGATCCTTTTGATGCGAAGTCTGCGTTGAACGTCGGCATCGCCAGGATGGGCGGCGGCTCCATCGCATTGAACTGGCCCAGTGTCCCCGGAAAGTCCTACCGCGTTCAATGGTGCGACAATCTTGCCACAGCTTTCACCGTCACCGGCCAAAGTACCGTGATTCCGGCGTCTTCCGGAACAACCACCATGTGGACCGATCAAGATCCTTCTGCCTCCAACCGTTTTTACCGGATCATCCTCGTACCCTGACCCTCCGCGACCAGAGGCATTCAAGAAGCTGCGACGGCAACGGGACGCTCCGCCCGCAGGGGCGCGGCAGCAGCCTCGGCTTCCACCACGAAACTTTCTCCGTTGTTGGCCACCACGCGAGTCGTGGCGACAGCCGATTGGACCTCGCCGTCCGCATTGAGCTGACAGGGTCGCATACCGTGGAAATGGAGAACAAAGCGCCGACGGGCAAACTCGGGGTAACCCGAACCGGTGACGTTGGCGCGCAGCGTGATCCGTGCCCCTTGGCGCTCCAGCTCGAAATCCGTCCGGAAGAATGCGCCGCGGCGGAAGGCAAAGGTCAGCCCATCGTCCTCCTGCAGCATGGAGGAGGTCACACCATCTTCGTGCGGAGCGAAAACGTGCAACTCGATCTCCTCCGGATGGTACCCCATGGTGGACTCGGGACTTCCCGGCCAACAAGGCACGACGGAACCGCCCCGAGCATAGAGCGGAATGCGGTCAAGCGGGGCCGCTGCACCCAAGCGTTGCCCGCCTGGCAATTCCTCACCGGTGTGCCAGTCATACCAAGTTCCCGGCGGCAACCAGACCTCGCGGGAGGTGGCCGACTCCTCGCAAACCGGGGCGACCAAAAGGTGCGAGCCGAGCATGTATTGGTCGTCCGCGTCCCAAGCTTCCGCCTGCTCTTGGAAGTCCAGTATCATCGGGCGCTGCACAGGCAGTCCCGTCTCGGCCGACGCGATGAATTCCGAGTAAATTGCCGGCATCAGACGGTAGCGCATCCGCAGCGCTTCGCGGCACATCGACTTGGTTTCCTCGTCGAAGGCCCACGCGTATTGCGCAGGTTGACCGGCCGCGTTGTGGTTGCGGCAGAAGGGCGTGAGGGCCCCGTATTGATACCAACGGACAAGAAGTTCCGGGCTGCAACCTCCCATGAATCCGCCGACATCCGCACCGACGAACGGCTGACCCGAGACACCGAGCCCCAGAGCCATGGGCATGGCCATCCAAAGATGGTCCCAGCGGGAGACATTATCACCGAGCCAGTTCGCCGCGTAGCGCTGGATTCCGGGAGAACCGGCGCGGGAGAGAACAAAAGTCCGACGGTCCGGCATTGCCTCGAGCAGCCCCGACACGGTGCCCATGGCCATGAGGAGGGCGTATTGGTTGTGGAAGCGGCCATGGGAAAATTTCCCGTCGCCGAAGAGCATACCGTCGGCGGGTATGTCTCCGGTCGCCGGCTCGTTCATATCGTTCCAAATCCCCGCCAGACCCGAGCGGACGTGATCCGCGTTGAGGCGTCCCCACCAGGCGCGGGTTTCCTCCTTGCTGAAATCGGGGAAGGCGGTCAGCCCGGGCCAGACCTGTCCTTGGTAAATTTCCCCCGACGCGCCGAGACAGAAAAGACCCCGCCCGCGACCCTCGTCATAAACGCGGTAGCCGGGCTCGGATTTCACCCCTGGGTCGATGATCGTGATGATGCGGAACTTCGCGTCCTCGAGCGACTGCATGAGCGCGGACGGTTCGGGAAATCTCTTTCCGTCCCACGTGAAGACGCGGAATCCGTTCATATAGTCGATATCGAGCCAGACCACGTCGCAGGGGATTTCTTCTTCGCGGATGCGTGTGGCGAGTTCCTCCACCTGCTTTTGATTGTAGTCGTGCCACCGGCATTGATGGTGCCCCAGCGCCCACAAAGGCGGCGCCTGCATCCGGCCGGTCAGCCAGGTATAGGCGTGGAGAATGCCGCGCATCGTCGGACCGGCGAAGACAAACTCGGTGTATTGCCCGCCATCGAAGCCGATGCTGTAGCGGTCCGGAGCGGAAAAATCGAAGCGGCCGCGGTGACTGTTGTCGCAGAAAAATCCGGACATCTTCCCGCCCCCGGCGCCACGGTGATAGAAGAACGGGATGGAAATGTAATACGGGTCGAACGAAGTGCTGGTCGGGTCTTTGAGCGGATCGTCGCCGGGCACCTCGCGATAGCCGCCGCTCACATTGGGATTGAGCACATCGGAATTCCACAGCACTAGATCGCGCCCGCGACGGTCGAAGCGCCCGGTTTTTTGCCCCAACCCGTAGAAGGCATCGTCACGGCCGCAACCGCGCACCAACTCGAAGCCTTCTCCGACCGTCCGGTAGAAGTCGCTGCCCTCGGGGGCTCCGGCAAGAACAACGCTGCCATCCGCACGGTGCACCGAGACATTGAAGGGATCGAAGCACACGGTGACCGTGGCTTGCGGCGAGGCGAGTCGGACAAAACCCTTCCCCTCCTCCCATACGCAGGGCACTCCAGCCGCTGCGAGGTCGGCGCACACCGCATGGGTCGGTTGCTCTTCGAAGGCGCCGCCGCGGGAGATGCGCAAACGTACCACCTCATCGCGCAGGAACGCGACCTGGCAGCGCTCCGTCGAGGCACCGTCGAGCACAAACTCCCCGCCGTGGGGCAATCGGCGCGCTTCGGTGACAGTTGGTGCGTGCGGTGCTGCGGTTTTCATAGTTTGGGAGACGATGGTCAGGACGCAACTCAGGACCCTACCCCATCGGCGAAAAGGACGGACCGGGGAAACGGTAAACAGTTCAGCAGAAAACGGCGCATATCAGCAGATGCGGCGCCCATCGTCAGCCCGAAAGAGGAAGACCCGCGCGGGATCGATGACGAAATCCGCGTCGCGCCCGACCATATCGCGATCGGCTCTTCGCTCGGTGCGACTGACCACTTTCGCCGCGCCCGTGTCGAGGGTAAGGAAAGTCTCGGCACCCACCGTTTCCACCGCGGTAATCCTGGCCGTGAACCCACCGGGCAGACCGGCTGCTCTATCCACCGGAACGCAGTGTTCCGGGCGCACGCCGAGCACGACCTCGCCGGCCGGCAACTCCGCGTCTGTGCCCGCAGATCGCAGCGCAAGGCGAACGCATCCGCCGCCTTCACGGAACACCGGGGCCCCCGCCTCGTTCTCCAAACGGCCGCGCAGGAAGTTCATCGGCGGTGTGCCGATGAAGCCCGCGACGAACATGTTGGCCGGCCGGTCGTAAATCTCCATGGGCGGAGCCACCTGCTGGATGACGCCGTGGCTCATGACCACGATGCGCTGCCCCATGGTCATGGCCTCCACTTGGTCGTGGGTCACGTAAATCATGGTCGCCTGCAGACGCTGGTGAAGCTGGACGATTTCCGACCGCATCTGCACCCGCATCTTGGCATCCAAATTGGAGAGTGGTTCGTCGAAGAGGAACACGCTCGGCTGGCGCACGATGGCGCGCCCCAGCGCGACGCGTTGGCGCTGGCCGCCCGAGAGCGCCTTCGGTTTGCGGTCGAGGTAATCGGCAATCCCCAAGATCCCGGCGGCAGCATCGACCCTGCGCCGGATCTCATCCTTTCCGCACCCGCGCAATTTCAGAGCGAAGCCGAGATTGTCGCGCACCGACATGTGCGGATAGAGGGCGTAGTTTTGGAAAACCATCGCGATATCACGGTCCTTCGGCGGCACATCGTTGACCAAACGACCCCCGATTTGGATCGAACCGCGGGAAATTTCCTCCAATCCGGCGATCATGCGCAGCGTGGTGGACTTGCCGCAACCGGAGGGACCGACAAAGACAACGAACTCCCGCGGTTGGATCTCCAAGCTCACGTCGCGCACCACGGGGTGCTCGGCACCGTTGGCCCCGGGGTAGATTTTCCAGATGTTCTTGAGGGTGACTTCGGCCATAAGAAGGCGGCGCTAAACGGAGCTGCCCGCAGGACGCAACTACGAGGCAAAAAGAGTATGTATCGATCGAGGCGGGAGGCGCAACTGCGCCAAGGTTCATTTCGGCGGCCACTCGCGTCAACTGTTAACCTTTATCCGGGGCGTCGTCGATGGTATACGGAGCGCGGTCGTGGTTTATTGTCTATGCAAGATGATTCTCCCCGTCTTCCACAAGGCTCGCGCGTTCACCCTCATCGAGTTGCTTGTTGTCATCGCGATCATCGGAGTCCTCGCCACCATAGCGATCCCGGCCTACTCGGGCATGCAGGCCAAAGCTGCCGCGGCGACATGCTCCTCCAACCTGCGGCAAATGGTGGTGGCCACCCAGTCCTTTGCTGGCGACAACAACGGCAAATTTCCGGCGTTAGTCAACCACCCATGGGACGAAAAAGGGCATATCGCCGATCTCTCAACGGCCACACTTTCACAGGTCCCGCTCTTGCCCTTCGGTATCGCGCTCGCCCCCTATCTCGGCTTCGAGCCTGTTGATACTTCCACCGGAAACGATGCGGAAGACATCCCGAAGGTCTTCATGTGCCCGGGGGCTCTACGCAACAAAGCCAACACACAGGACAATCCCTGGCTGGGCTCGTGGCCTACCTACCGCTACAACAGCTACGCGGCGGCTCGTCCCCCGGCAGCGGCAAAAAACCTCACGAAAGCTATGCTCTTCATCGACGCCGTTTGGCCCGGATGGAGCGATGCATGTCTCTCGTCCCACGGCGCTCCGGGCATCAATGTCGCTTATACCGATGGTCACATTGCGTTCCTGCCGTTGGATGAATACCGTAGGCTGAATCCTGGGACAGATTATCAAGGCGACCTCTACCGCAACGGTTGGTTCTTGGATCAGTAAGCGGACCACTTCGCCCGGCCCAACGAATGGTTAACTCCTCATTGTCGGTTCGAATATGTACCGTCTGAAAGCGGCGCAATGTCTTCTCTGAGTAGAAGCATCTTTAGCTCTTAGAGCTTGTTGCCTCGGCGTTATGTAGAGCGTGGCGAGCCGCTCCGAGAAGGGCGGCTTGGCCCTTGAGAATGACGCGTAAGGGGATCTGCTTCATGAACTCAATGAACCGTCCCTTGGCGAAGAATCCTTCGAGGAGCTGCGATCTTTGCAGGATAGGTAAAATCTTCGCGGCAATGCCGCCGCCGATGAGAACGCCGCCGGTCGCCATGGTTTTCAAGGCCAGATTGCCCGCTTCGGCACCCAAGATTTTGGCTAAGAGCTCCATTGTTTGCATGCAGAGTCGGCAGAACGCTTCAATGCACATAACGCAGCAGCTCGGGTCTTATCTTGACCGGTCTAGCGGGGGAACCATGTAAGTGCAGCACGGCGGTGCACGGGGGCCGACAAAGGCCCAGCAACGCAGACGCTCATGGCGCATCTGCGCAGTTCACCGGCGGGAACCTTTTACCGGCGGTCCGCGCCGCTGTGAACCTCCCTCAGCTTCCCCCGCGACGACGGCACCTCCATTGGGAGATGTAGAACGCGAGGGCGCTCAGGCCGAGCAGAGCGTAAGTGGTGGGCTCAGGAATAACGTCAATCTGCATGATCTGGCCAGTGATGTCGCCACTGCCAAAGTCGGCCGTCTGTGCAACGGTGGAAACAGAGATGGTCAGGTTAGTACCAAACAAGACCACAGTTTCGTATTCACTTTTTGTGTAAAAGTTGACTCCGTTGTAACTGGTGGCTCCTGACTCGTTGGCGAAGAAATAGTTGAAGGTGGCGCCGCCAATCGATGAAGCGAAACTCGCTGGCTCGTCGGTGAAAAAGCCGCCTTTGTATTGCACACCCGTGTTGCCGGTGAACAATGCCGCTCCGATGAAGTAAATATTAATAGCGTTACCCCCGGCAAGCGATTGGCTGAAAGGCGTAGGGCTGGTGACTCGGATGAGGTCATTCACGCTGCTGGCCGCGTTATTGAAGGTGGGCACGGTCCCTGTCAGTTCGAAATTATAGTCGGTGCCGGCAGACGGGTTGATTTGCTCAGCTGTAACGATACCGGGACTGTTGCCCGGGTCGATGGATCCCTCGCCGCTGAGTGTGCCAACCGACCCGTAGCCGCTCAGGCTGGCGCCGGAGGAAACGGTGACGGAGGAGCTGGCAATCGATCCATTGGAGAGCTCCAGAGTGCCAGCGGCGACAGTCGTCGGACCTGTGTAGCTGTTGTTGGCGGAGAGGTTGAGGCGCCCCAAGCCTTCCTTGGTCAGGCCGCCGCTACCCGCAATCGAACCAGACAGTTCGCCGACTGCGGAGGATGTGCCGACATTGGCCGTGAGGTTTTTTTCCAAGCTGACATTGCCGGAAAGTATGGCCGTCGTGCCGCCCGCATTGGCGAATTCGATGATGCGGAGCCCGGAAACTCCCGACGCATTGGTCTCGGCGTTGACCGTGATGGCGCGGCCGAAGGTCCCGTCGGTCGAGACTCGTAGCACCGCATTGCTTGCGTTGACCCCGCTGCCGCTTGCTCCCCCGCCGATTTCGACAATGCCCTCGGCCAGAGATCCACCGGCCAGATCGAGAACGCCGTTGTCGACGTAGAGCCCCCCTTCGAAGGTGTTGCCCCCCGAAAGCGCCAGCGTGCCCCCGCCCTGCTTGATGATGCCGCGCGCCCCGCTAACCACCCCGGTGAAAGCGTGAGACGTTCCGTCAGCCGTGAGCAAGGTGCGCACGAGATTGGTTTCGTTGCCCAAGTCAACCGGCCCGGAAAAGGTCAGGGAACCGGTGTTGACCGACGATTGCCCCAAGCTCGCATTGTTGTAAATCTGGATGGAATTGGTGATTGTGCGGGCCGCGCTGCCCGACGCCGCGAGGGTCTTAGCCGTGGCGTCGGCGAAGGAAAACATGAAGATACCGCTGCCGAGTGCCTGGTCACTGCCGACCAAAATCGTGCCGCCGCGCATAAGAGTCGCCCCGCTGTAGGTGTTGGCGCCGCCAAGATCCAGGGTACCCTCGCCTTCTTTGCCCAACCCGCCCGAACCGGTGATAACGCCGTCATAGGTCAAGATACCGGAGGCAACGGCAAAAACTCCGCCACCGCCCGCCAACGTTACCCCCCTGTTTTGCAGAAGCGTCATGTCCGCCGTCGTCTGCAGCTTGCTTCCGCCGGAGGAGTTCCCGCCGCTTAGCGTCAACTGGTCAGCCACGAAAAGCCCGGGATCCGCGCCCAGACGCGCATCGGAATCGATAGAGAGGACACCCGCGGAGATCGTGGTCTTCCCCGTATAAGAAGAATTGTTGCCCGACAAAGTCACCGTGCCACTGCCAGATTTGGCAAATGATCCACTGCCGCTCATGGCGCTGACAAAACCCGAATTGCCAGCTCCGGCAAGATTAAGCGTGCTGCCGTTGGAAATCGTCGTGGAACCGGTGAAGCTGTTATCTCCACCCCCATTGAGCACCAGCGTGGTGTTGTTCCCCACGGCCAAGTCGCCGGATCCTGTGAAAGTAAAACCATTGGTCACCGTGCCACCGGTGCTAATGACCCCGGAGTTGGTTACCGTGAAGTTATTGAAGAAAATATTTCGCTGACCAGCCGCTGAACTTTGGTTTCCCTCATAGAGATTGAACCCCGTGATGTTACTCGAAGTAACTACGTTTGTTGTATAGGACGCACCTCCCGATCGGGAGGTCATACTGAAATCGAATCCGCTGCTCGTTCGCAGCAAAGTCACCAACATGGGCGAAGTGCCATAGTTAGTGAAGACCGTGACCCCGCCTACGGAAATATTTTGGCTCCCACCATTGTTGACATTAAAAACCGTTGATCCGCCGGACCGGATATCAAACCCCTTTGCTCCCGTTGGACCGCCATCGAAATTCATCGCCCAGTAAAAACTGAGGGAGTCGCCCACACCCAAAGAGGAATTGAAGCTGCGAGTCGCATTCACGTAGCCGCTGTCTGCGGCTGAAGAGAACAGTCCGAAGGCCGTTGTGCCGATCCCCGCAGTTCCCATGCCATTGTTGGCTGGGTTGCCAATGAAAACACCGGCGTTGGCACCGGGAACGGAAAGTGACCACGGGTCGAACCCGGAGCCACCATTGACCCCATTGGTCCAACCATTGGCGTAAGCGGCGTTGGTCGCGCTGTCTGAAGCGAGGATAAACTGCGCAGCGCAACGCTCCGTCATGACGAGGTTTGCGACGAGGGCGAATGCTGCAGCCAACCGGTAAACCGGCGAGTGCAAGAACTGGTGTGCGGCATGACCGCAGGGGGAGAGCGGGAGCTTCATAGGGGGGAATTGAGTTACCCACCCGAAGCTTATTCAGTCTCCTGCCGATCCAGAAGCCGAACAAACGACGGGCAGATGACCTCATCGTGACAGGATGTGACGCGTTGGCTACAATCCGCTTATTGAACAGTTAACTGGCGAAGCGCACTCTGAGGCGCGGGTGCGCCTCCCGGATAACACGCGACAACGCATTCATGTGGGACTTTGCGTAGAGGCGGTCGGCGGCCGATTTGCTACGCTCGACCGGTGGCTGCGCCACCTTTGTCTAAATGCACCCGGCTTGGCGGTTAATGGTGTAGATCTTGACGGTGACCGAATCCGAGCGAACCAGATGAACCGAAGAGCCATAATTTTGCCGCCGAGGAGGCCGACAAAACGATGTTTTTGTCATCGTTTTGTCATCAATGTCAAACGACCCAGCGTAAGTCGTTGGTTGTAAGAGCGACCCTAACGGGATTCGAACCCGTGTTACCGCCGTGAAAGGGCGGTGTCCTAACCGCTGGACGATAGGGTCATGACGAAGCTAAAACGCTGACAGAAACTTACCAGAAGGCAAGCAGGCTGTGTCGCTTTTCGTAAATTTTAACGC
>CAMBSX010000031.1 GCA_945870655.1 Chthoniobacter flavus
CCGAGGTAAACGGCCGGCTCCCGCCAGTGCAGCCAAAGGTGGTAAGCCGCAAAGCTCGCCACCATGGCCCTCATGCGAAAGTTCAGCCATCCGGTGGCCCGCACCGCGCGCATGCAGGCATCGACCATCGGATACCCCGTGGTCCCCTCCCTCCAACGGCGGAAGCGCTCTTCTGCTTCCGAGGTCGCTGAAAATTCCTCGCGCATGCCGTCGAAAGCCCGGGAAAAGTTCTCGAATTCGATGCGCGGCTCGTCTTCCAGCTTCTGCATGAAGTGGCAATGCCAGCGTAGCCGCGCACCGAAACTGGAGAGTGAACCGAGCCACCGCCGATCGACCGGCCCGCCGCTCCGCACCAAGGCACGAAGCTCGGCTACCCGGCCGCCCGCCGCTTGGTGAATCGTCCGTATGCTGAGGCAGCCGAAGGCAAGATACGCGCTCAAGCGCGAACACCCCTCCCAACCGGCGACCGGGCTGGACATGTCCGCCCGGTAATTCACACCCCGCTCCCGCAGGAAAGAACACAAAGCCCCAGCCGCCTCGTTCAAGCCTCCACGTTGGGCTTCGGGTTTGGCACTGGGAGGCAAACCCAAGTCTTCCGGCCCAAGCAAGCCGACCCCGGGAATTCCGCGGGGCACAGCCATTCGCTCCGGTGGGACGAGTGCCGGACGATTCATCCGCTCCGCCCACCGCGCCGACCATCCATCGCGGCTGCGCAGGGAGCGGATAACACCATCCTGACGGAATTGTTGCCAGCGGATACCCCGCTGCGCGGCCCAAGCCGCCACGCGCACATCCCGCCGATAAGTGATCATGTTGCCCGTCTCGGCGTGGGAGAAGAGAGCTTTGACCGGCACCTCCTCCGCCAACCGGTCGAGAACCTCCACTGCTTCGCCGTGGCGCAGGACCAGCGCGCCCCCGCGCGCAGCCAAGGCCCGACCGAGGTCGTCCAAGCACTGGTTGAGGAAGACAAGATGCGACGGGTCAAATTCCCCGGCGCGGTAAATCTCCGGTTCGTAGATAAAAAGACCGAGCACCGGCCCGGCCGCGGCCGCCTCGACCAGCGGTTCATGGTCTTGGACGCGAAGGTCACGCTTGAACCAAACGAGGTTGACCGGAGTTCCCCTCACGCCGCTTTCCCCTCGTGCTGCCGTCGCCGGTCGCGCCGTCCGCTGCGGCAGGCCTCGCTGCAGTAGCGCACCGCATCCCAGTCACGCTCCCACTTCTTGCGCCAGCGGAAAGGACGGCCACAGGCCGCGCAAAGCTTCTCCGGCAAATCCGACTTGGCCACGCCTCTCATGAGAGCCCTTCCGCGCCGGATTTGGCGAGCATCCGCCCCACCTTGTTCCAAAATGGAAAGAACCCGCGGTTGGCATGCGGCAGCAGGACGGAATCCCACTTCCGGCGCAACCGGACCAAGGAAATCTCCCGCCGCATAAGCTCCGCCGGCAAATCGCCCAGTTGGTCACGCAGCGGGCCGACAAAAGGTTCCATCATGAAGACCGATTCAACCTTCCCCGCGCTGCAGGCTTGGATTAATTCCTCGGGGGTCCGGCAAACACGCACCTCACAACCGAAATACTCTCCGGCCCGCCGGGCCGCATCCGCCCGCGCCAACTCGAGCCACGGCGTACGCGGTTCCGAGGGCGGAGATTCCGGCTCCGGAACAAACTGCAAGACCACCGCCGGTCGCAGCGGAGCTGCCGGACTTGTTTCGAGGCAAAGGTCCTCGTCATGCAGAATCCCAGCAACCCGCCGCTCCGGGTCAGACAACCCGACTTCGTTTGGGAATTCCGGCAGCCCGCTCAAGTCATCGACCGTCGGGTCGCCGGCCTGACCGGCCCGGGCCACCACATGCTCGTCGAGTCCGACGCCTCCCGCCCGCTCGAGCAGTTCAGGAGCGCAGAACTTGCGAATGTTCCCAGCTGTGGCCAGGTAGGTCTTGCCCCGCGTCTGTTCTCCGGCCACCCACCGCCAGCCCAGCGTATTGCTGGCTGGGTCTGCATCGAGCAGATGACGGAAAAAATGTTGCGCGCCAAGTTCCCAGGGCAACCCGCAATGGTGGATCCAATAGGAAGCCCACCACATCCGGGCATGATTGTGCAGGTAACCCGTCTCGAGCAATTCGCGCGCGAAATGATTCATGATGCCGGAGGGTGACCGGCCTGCGGCCACTTCGTGGCAGGCCGCGGCAACTTCCGGATCCCCGGCACCGGCCGAACGGCCGGACGAAACACCGTAATGTTCCCAGACCCCCGGATGCATTTCCAACCACCCTTTCCAATAGCCGCGCCAAAGCACCTCCTGTAAAAATTTTTCGACTAGGCGGAAGGGATACCTCTGCAGCGCCGCCTCCACCACCTCGGCCTCCGTGATCAAGCGATGCCGTATCGCGGCGGAGAGGCGGGAAACCTGCGGATGACCCGGCAAGACATGATTGCGCCTTGCCGCATAGCGCGGAGCCTCTTGCAGAAACTCCTCGAGGCGTTGCAGTGCCGACTGCCGGGTAGCGGGAAATTGCATCATCGTTTGAACTACGCGGCAATCTACGGACCAAGACGCCGACGGTCAGCACAACGCTGGAAAACTTGCTATCCGCCCCCGATCCGCTACGTAGATCTTTATGGCAACTACGTATTCCATCACCGAAGCTCAAGCCAAGTTTCCCGCCGTGGTCCGCGAGGCCGCCGAGCATCCGGTCGTCATCACCCGCCGCGACAAAGTCGTCGGCTACCTCCTCTCGCCGGAACGCTTTGAGGCGCTCCTCGAAACTATGGAAATCCTCGCCAACCCGGAGGCGATGAAAGCCATCCGCGACTACGAAGCTGGCAAAACGAAGTTCTATCCCCTCTCCGTCCTCGACGAGAAATAATGAAGGTCAACGTCGCGCACCAGGTCAGCGAATACATCAAGCGCCTGGCCCCCGACTCGCGCAAGCGTCTGCGCCGGGCCATCCGTTTGCTCGAGGAGGAAAAGGGCGACATCAAAGCGCTGGAAGACGACCTGCATGGCTACTACCGCATCAAAGTCCGCTCTTACCGCGTCATCTACGCCTACCGTGGCACCAAGCGCCCGGGCCGCCCGGAAATCGACATCCTTTTCTGCGAGCACCGCTCCAACGTGTACGAAACTTTTTCCTCCATCGCCGCCGCGAACCTGGGGCTGTGGCCTGTGCCGGCGCCGGCACCAACCGCTTACTCGTCCGCCCCGAGTTCCTTACCGGAGTAATCACAAATCCCTTTTTTCTTGGCCCCCCGCACAAACTCGAAAAAGAGAGTTGCTTCCGGCCCCCAGGCTTCCTTCGCCGCCGCCTCGAGCGCCTGACTCACATTGAGGTTGGAGAGGTAAAGCAGGCGAAACGCCCGCTTGAGCTGCAACCTGGCCTCAGCCGAAAGACCGGAACGCCGCAGACCGATGGAGTTGAGGCCCATGGCCAGATTAGTGCCAGCACCGACGCAGTAAGGGGGGATATCTTTGCTGAAGCGGCTACCGCCACGGACCATGGCCAGGCGACCGACACGAATGAACTGGTGAAAAACGGATCCGCCGCCAAGGAAAGCCCCGTCATCGACCTTCACATGCCCGGCCATCAGCACGGTATTGGCCAGGATGACCCCGCGGCCAATGACGCAATCGTGGGCCAAGTGACACCCGGTCATGAGAAAATTGTCGTTGCCCACCACGGTGTCCGCATTCTCCCGGGTGGCACGGTTGATCGTGACATGTTCGCGGATGGTGTTGTTTTTCCCGACCCGTACTCCGGTGTCCGTCCGCTTCGTGTCGAACCCAAGATCTTGTGGATTCGCCCCCAAGACCGTTCCGTGCCCAACTTTCGTCCCCTCGCCGAGCACGACACGGTGCTCCAAGATCACGTGGGCACCGATCGTGCACCCGCTCCCGATCTCCACGTCCGGACCGATAATCGAAAATGGCCCGACCTGGACATCTGCGGCCAACTGGGCTCCTTCGGCGACAATCGCGGTGGGATGGATGTTCATGGAGTTTGCCAGATGAGGGCAGAGAGTAAGGTCAGGTGGACCACTGCTTCGCACCATCATCCTCTACTCCCCCCTCAATTTTCAACCCTCAACCCTCAGCTCATAAAATCCCGTGCTCTTTGAAGCTAAAGTAAGGCGGGGCTCCCGGGCGCTCGCGGCCGATGATGACATGATCAAGCAAGTGAATCTGCAGCAGATCCGCGGCCTCGCGGATGCGGCGGGTCAGGGCGCGGTCCGCCTCGCTCGGCGTCGGATCACCCGACGGATGATTGTGCACCAGCACAAAGGCGTAAGCCCCGTGGCTGATCGCCGGGCGCAATATTTCCCGCGGATGGGCCAGACTTTCATTGATTGTCCCGAGCGAGACTTCTTCCGCGTGGATCAGCCGGTGCCGCGTGTCGAGCAGCACGACGCGCAGAGACTCCCGGGGCAGATTTTGCAGCAGCGGCCCCATAAAACCGTAGATTTTCTCCGGCGTCCCCAACGGCTCGCTCTGCGCGGTCTGCCGCGCCAACCGCTTCCCGACCTCGAAAGCTGCCGCCATTTCGCAGGCCTTGGCGGGGCCCACTCCCTTGGCCAGCTTGCGCAACTCTTTCACCGTCATCGGGGCCATCCGCGCCAATGAGCCCCCTGCCGCCTTGATCATTGCCTCGCCGACATCCACCGCGGTGCGCCCCGGGGTCCCGGTGCGCAAAAAAATAGCCAGCAACTCCGCATCGCTCAACGCGTTCGCCCCACGGTGCATCAACTTCTCCCGCGGACGCTCCTCCTCCGGCCAGTCTTTGATCTTCGGCGTCGCCACCCGCGGAGCATACGCGACCGCGGGGTGACTTCGCCAGCCTGCGCCGCGCTAGAGGGGTAAGGACGAGCGGTCGCTCATCCGCCTGGTTGAAGCGGGCACCCGAGCCGCGCGCCACTACCACCATCACCCCGCCACCCGCCGGATGAGAGCCTGCAAATACTCCGCCACCCCGCGCAAGCCGCTGGTGAACCGGTTTTCGTCCAACGCATCCAAGCCGGTCAGCGCCTCTTCCACCAAGGCACCGGCCGCAAGGGCTGTCTGCTCGAGGGCTCCGCGTTCCGAGAGCATGGAGACGATCTTCTCCGCCTCCACTTCGTCGCCTCCGAGCAACAAGGCACTCACTTTGTCGTGATCCCCGCTCCGCCGGGCCGACTGCAAAAGAAAAATCAAGGGTAAGGTTAGCTTTCCCTTGCGCAAATCACTCCCCAAAGTTTTGCCGATTTCCTCCTCGGTCCCAACCAGATCAAGACAGTCGTCATAGACTTGGTAGGCTGTCCCAAGCTTGAGACCGAATTGCTTCAGCGCCCCGATCCGTTCAGGCGTTGTCTCGCTTAAAAATGCCCCCAGCTCCGCCGACGCCGCGAAGAGCGCCCCGGTCTTCATCTCGACAATCTTGTAGTAGTCCGGAACCGACAAATTGAGATCAAACCTCCGCTGCGTCTGGATGATTTCCCCGGTGCAAACTTCCGCCGCCGCATCGGCGATGCGCCGCACCACCTCCGTCTCGGAAAAGTTGGTGGCCAACCTCATGGCATGCGCGAGCAGCGCGTCGCCGAGCAGCACGCTGATCGCATTGCCCCACTTGGCATTGACCGTCGGTTGTTCCCGGCGCAAATCCGCACCGTCCATGATGTCATCATGGACCAAGGTGGCGATGTGGATCAGTTCGATGATCACAGCCAGATCGACATGGCTCGAAGTGATCTTGCCCGTGGACCCGCCGGCCAGCAGGGCGAGAGCGGGACGCAACCGCTTGCCGGACGAATTGCAGACATAGCCCACATAGCCTTCCATCGCAGGGTCAAAAGCCCGCGCCTGAGCCCGGATCCGCTCTTCCACGCTGTAGAGGTGCGTGTTGATCAGCTCGAAGGTTTTCTTGAAACGCGCGAGCGCCACCGGATCAATCGGCACCTTGTGGACCTTGGCTGGATTCATTGTTTTGTTTACGTCCGGGAAAAAAAATCAGATCCACCACTCAACGCGCTTGGCGTTGCAAAATCGCCCGCAGAACGCCCAGTGGAAGCGCCACGGCCAAGCCCATAAACAAGGCGACTTTCCAACCGGGAATGACCCGAGCCTTGTCTGCCGACACGGCAACCAGCGCCTGACGCACCACCTCTTCCACCGAAACGAGCAATCCGTCCGGAGAACTCCATTCCGGCTCACCCGCTCCGCGCGAGGCCACCCGGCCGAACTCGGTCTCCACCGGCCCCGGCAACACCGCCGTCACGGTGATCCCCGTATCGCGCAACTCCATGCGCAAACCATCACTGAAGCTGTTCACATAGGCCTTGGTCGCCGCATAAACCGACATGTGCGGCAACGGAATCAATCCCGCAATGGAACTCACGTTGAGGATGGCCCCGCGCCCGCCCTCGAGCAACATGGGGAGCAAATGATGGGTCAGCCGGGTCAAGGCCACGACATTGAGTTCCAGCATGGCGTGAATTTTGGCCCAATCTCCGGTGGCGAAGGGCCCGCGGTCGCCCATCCCCGCATTGTTGACCAAAAAATTAACCCGGATCTTTTCCTTCACCAGCCACTCCGCGAAATCGCGGTTCTGGTTTTCCCGAGTGATATCCATGACGTAAACAAAAACCCGCAACCCCGGATGCCGCGTCGCCAATTCGGCCTTCATTTCGTCCAAATGCTCCGCCCGCCGGGCGACCAAGACCAAAGTGCCGGCCACTGGCGCCAGTTGCCGGGCGAACTCCGCGCCCAGTCCCGACGAAGCTCCGGTAATCAAAGCCGTGCAACCTTCGAAAAATCGCATATTATGCGCTTATGATAGTCCAGCAGCTCGAAAATCAAAGCCCCTTCACAACGAAAGACGGCTCCACCATTCGTAGCATCCTCGACCGCGCCAATGCGCCCGTCGAAAAACACAGTCTGGCCGAAGCCACCATGGCTCCCGGCCAGGCCACCGAACGCCACCACCACAAAATCTGCGAAGAGTTTTACTTCCTCCTCGAAGGCACGGCGCTCATGGAGGTCGATGGCGAAACCCGCGAAGTCGGCCCCGGCGACGCCATCCTCATTCCCGCCGGTTCCCGGCACCAAATCACCGCACGGTCAAAACTCCGCTTCCTTTGTTCCTGTTCCCCATTCTACGACCATGCCGATGTCTACTTCGACTGAACCGGCTTTCCCTTGACCGCGCTCCGCAGCCCCGCTGCGTCCAGAGACACCGCCCCATTTAGCTGATCAAACCGCGCTCCACTTCCCCCACGGTCCGCGCTCCGCACAGCGCCATGGCCAAATCGAATTCCGCCTTAAGCAGCTCCAAGACGCGGTACGCACCGTCTTCTCCCCCCACGGCCAACCCCCACAAAACCGGACGGCCGACCAGCACGGCCTCCGCCCCCAGGGCCAGCGCCTTGACCACATCCGTTCCGCGTCGCACGCCCCCGTCGACCAGCACCGGGGCACGCCCGGCCACCGCGGCCACCACCCTTGGCAGCACCTCAATCGTGGCCGGGGCGCTGTCGAGTTGGCGCCCGCCATGGTTCGAGACAATGACCCCGGCCGCCCCGAGTTCAACCGCCCGCGCTGCATCGTCCGCCCGAACCACGCCCTTGAGCAGCACCGGCAACTTTGTCTGGGTGAGCAACCAAGCGAAATCCGGCCAAGTCACCGAGGCATCCAGCATCTCCGCGGTGTAAGCGGCAAGACCGGAACCGCTTACCCCCTTCGGAAACGCCTGCTTGGCCTGCGCGGCAAGGTTGACCACCGCCATCCCCTCCGGAAGCGTGAAATTGTTCCTCACATCCGCCTCCCGACGTCCCCAAACGGCGGTGTCCACCGTGAGTACCAGTGCCCGGCAACCCGCCGCCTCGGCCCGCCGGATGAGTTCGAGGGTCGCCCCGCGGTCCTTGTAAATGTAAAGCTGGAACCATGTTCGGCCACCCGCCGCCGCCGTCACTTCCTCGAGGAGCGTGGTAGCCAGAGTGCTGATCACCATGATGGTGCCGGCCCGCGCCGCGGCCCGTGCCGTGGCACACTCGCCCTGCTCGCACGCCAAGCGGTGGAATGCGGTCGGTGCCACCATAACCGGAAAAGAAATATTCTCCCCCAGCACCGAGGTCGCGGTGTCGCGCACCGTGACATCACGCAATACCGGATAGTGCAAAGCAACCCGCTCATAAGCCTCCCGGTTGGCCCGCAGCGTGATCCCGTCGTTCGCCGCACCCGCATAGTAATCGTAAACCTCCCGCGGCAAACAGCCGCGCGCCGCTTCCTCATATTCCGCCAAATTGACCGGGGTCACTCCCATTAGTCTGCACCCGCGGCCACCCCGCAAGCAAGTACCGGGCGTGGTGCTGCCTTTACCCGGGACCTTATCCCCGCTAAGCCGCATCTGTCGTCATGGCCAGAAACGCGTCCAGCCGGAGAAATTTGCACATCGGCACGGGCGAAGGAATCCTCGCCATGCCGTGGGCTTTCCTTTCCCTTCCCGGCAACTTCATCCTTTCCGCCCTCCTCACCCAGTTCTACGGACTGGATAAAATCTCTTACGGACTGATCGTCTCGCTGCCGGCATGGACCAATGCGGTGCAAATTTTCATCATTCCGTGGCTGGCCCGCTTCCTCACCCCGAAAGACCTCACCCTCGGCATGAGTTGGTTCAATATCGGCCTTTGGACCGTGCTGGCCGCCGCCCTCCCGTATCTTCCCACGGGCAAAGCGTCCGGCGTGGCCAATTTGTTTTTGATTTTTTTCCTTCTGGCCAGCATCAGCCAGTCCTTTCTGGGGGTTGGTTGGACTTCATGGGTCAAAGACTGGGTGCCGACCCGCGTGCGCGGCCAATACTTCGGTCAACGCAACCGCTGGCTTAGTGTCTCGACCGTCCTGTTCTTGCTGCTGGCACTGGTGCTTTTTGAGATCAACGAACACGCGCTCTGGCCCTATCAGATTCTCATCGGCATGGGCGTTGCCATGCGTTGTGGCGGACTCGTCTGGCAGCATGCCATTCACACCCCGTCCGATCACCTCGACGTACTTGATCGCAGCTGGGTCTCCCACCTGCGCGAGAATCTCGCCTCGCGGAATCTTGTGATCTTCATTGTCTTCTCGGCTTGGACGAGTTTTTGGCTCGGTTTCGTCGGGCCCTTCATACCGGTATTCAGCTTCGAAGAACTCGGCTTTGAACCGGGTTCGTTCAGCGTTTTGGTCATCTTGGCTACGGTCTCCGGCATTTTCGGCTGGTGGTTTTGGGGCACACAGGTCGATCGGCATGGCTGCGTTCCCGTTCTCATTGCCGGATTGTTCCTCTGGGAAATTTCATCCTACGTCTGGGTTTTTGTCAGTCGGGAAACAGTTTGGATGCTCTATCCGCTTTGGGTCGTCGGCGGTTTCTTTTCCACCGCCTACGTTGCAGCGAGCTTCAACCTATTGCTCAAATTGGTTCCTCTCGGCACGAAACTTGCCGGGATCAGCTTGCATCTGGCGGTGACTTCGATCGCCGCTGCCGCGGCACCAATGTTGGCCGGCCTCCTTCTGGCCCATTTCATTGAGGCCGGCACCGGTCTGCTGGCCTATCGGGTTGGATTCGCGGTCAAATCAACGGCGGTGCTCGCGGGCTTGCTCCTCCTGCACGGATTACGCGAGCCTCAACGCTCTGCCCGCACCTCCCTGCCGGGTGCCTTCCGCACCATGCGCCAACTCCTCGCCACCCAAGGCGCCAGCTTCCTTGTCAGCATGACACTGCAGAGATTGCGCAACAATCCGCGCCGCCCCAGACCCCGTGACGATGACTGAAAAACGCCCAGTAACCTCCGAAGACCTCACCCGGGGAGCAAAGCACTTTGTCTGGAATGGACACGACGGGGCGACCTTCCCCGGGCTGGTCTGGGAAGCAGCTGACACCAAGACCAAGGAGCACGTTCTCTGCCTCCACGGCCTGAGCGGTGCCGCGGCGGATTTCGGTCCGCTCGCCCGCCACCTCTCCACTGGAGGTTTCACCACCTGGGCGATCAACCTGCGCGGACAAGGCAACGATCCCGATCCCCGGCGCCGCGGACATTTCCTCGATCCGCGGGAATGGCGCGCCGACCTGACCAACTTTACCCGCGAGTTTTTCGCCAACGCGCCCTTTCATCTCGTCGGCGAAAGCATGGGGGCGCTCGTGGCAGTCGATGCAGTGTCCCACGGCGCCCTGCATCCGCGCCGTCTGGTGCTTTCGGTCCCCGTGACCGAGACCCGCGCGCCCGTGCCCCGCTGGGCCGTCTCTCTCCTGCGACGAGCGAGTTGGCTCGCCCCGCGGGCCAAGCTCGGCCCCATGCGCTTTGTCCACGGGAAAACCTCCATTCCACGGCTCACCGCCGACGACGAATACATGGCCTACCTCGACAATATCCCGCACCGCGTGCGCGGCTTCACCCTGGATTTTCTCACCCGCTTCCACCGTCTCATGCAGGAAACGCAACAATCTGCCGGCCGCCTCGCAGTGCCCACACTCATGCTCGCCGCCGGCCGCGACGTGTTCATCCGTCCGGACCAAAGTCGCGCTTTTTTCGATCGCATCGCCGCACCGGAAAAGGAATATGTTTTTTACCCCGACAGTCACCATCTGCTCTGGCACGATGTCGACACGGAAGACGTCCTCGGCCGCATCACCCGATGGATCTCGGAGACCGGCCCGTGACGTCCGGTCCCCGGGGCTGCTGGACGATGTCACCCATTTACCCAGGTTTCCCACTCATCTCCTGCCCTCATGAACCCCGAAGCCGACCGCCTCGCCAAAAGCCCCTCGCCGCATGACGCGTGGCGCGCATGGGGACCATATGTTTCGTCGCGGCAATGGGGCACGGTCCGCGAGGATTACAGCCCGGATGGCGAGGCATGGACTTACTTCCCGCACGAACAGGCTCGCAGCCGGGCCTACCGCTGGGGCGAAGACGGCATCTTCGGGCTCTGCGACCGGGACCAGCACTTGTGCTTCGCTCCCGCCTTTTGGAACGGCGCCGACCCCATCATCAAAGAACGTTTTTTCGGCCTGACCGGCCCCCAAGGCAACCACGGCGAGGACGTGAAGGAGGAATACTGGTATCTCGAAGCCGCGCCCACCGCCTCGTGGCTCCGCGCCCTTTACCGCTACCCGCAACGCGCTTTTCCCTACGGGCAACTCGTCTCCGCCAACGCGGCCCGCGGACCCCTTGACCCGGAATACGAACTACGCGACACCGGCGTCTTCGCCCAAGACCGCTTTTTCGACATCGAGGTCGCTTACGCGAAAGTTGCGCCGGACGATATCCTCATCCGCTGCACCGCAAAAAATTGCGGACCCGACCCCGCGCCACTCTGGATTCTCCCGACCTTGTGGTTCCGTAACCGCTGGACGTGGGATCCCGCACGACCGAAGGCCAGCAGTCTCGGCATTTCCTCCGCCGCTCTCCTCACGGCGCAGGACGAGTCACTCGGCCAATGGCTGTTGCAAGGACCGGTTCCCCAGGAAATTCTTTTCACCGAAAACGAAACAAACAACAGGTTGCTCTTCGGGACACCCAACGCCTCGCCCTTCACCAAAGACGCCTTCCACCGTTTTCTCGTCAACGGGGAAAAGGAGGCCGTCAACCCGGGGCAAACGGGCACCAAAGCCTCCCCCGTATACCGCTTCGACCTCGCGCCGGGAGCCACAGCCACTCTGGAGTTGCGGCTCCATTCGGCCCGCGCCACGAGCAAAGTGGATTCCGCCAAGGTGATGACCTCCCGCGCCCGCGAGTGCACCGCGTACTACGACAGCCTGGCTGCCCCGCACCTCGATGCGGCGCAGCGCCAGATCCAAGAGCAAGCCCTCGCCGGCTTGAATTGGAACAAAATGTTCTACCATTACGACGTGAGCAAATGGCTCGACGGCGACCCCGCTTTCCCGCCGCCGCGCCGCACCAACCCGCGCAACACCCAATGGCGCCACCTCATGGCGCATGATGTCATCTCCATGCCCGATGATTGGGAATACCCGTGGTTCGCTTGCTGGGATCTCGCCTTCCACACCATCCCCTTCTCCCTCTCCGACCCCGCACTGGCCAAGCACCAGCTCAAGCTCCTGCTCAAGGAATGGTATATGCATCCCAACGGACGCCTTCCCGCTTACGAGTGGAATTTCGGCGATCCCAACCCGCCAGTCTACGCCTGGGCCGCGCTGCGCACCTATTTTTCCGACGCGCGCCGCACCGGCACGCCCGACCGCATCTTCCTCGAGCACATCTTCCACGCCCTGCTCATCAATTTCACATGGTGGGCCAATGCCGCCTCGCGCGACGACCAGCTCGAAGTTTTCGGAGGCGGCTTTCTCGGCCTCGACAACGCCAGCCCCTTCAACCGCAGCGAACCACCCCCCGAAGGCGGCTACCTCGTGCAAAGCGATGGCACCAGTTGGATGGCCATGTTCTCGCTCAACATGCTCCTCATTGCCCTTGAACTCGCGCGCGAAGACATTGCTTACCAGGCATTGGCCGGGAAATTTCTCATGCATTTCCTCTACATCTCGTCCTCGCTCGACCTCGTCGGTGAAAAGGGTGCCGACTTGTGGGATGAGAAAGACGGTTTCTATTACGACCAGCTGCACCTGCCCGACGGTCGCCGCATCCCGGTCAAACTCCGTTCCATCGCCGGCTTGATCCCCCTCTTCGCCGTCGAAACCATCCCGGCTGAACTGGCCGGAGCCGGCCGACCCCTGACCAACCGCTGGCGCTGGTTCATCGACCGCCGGCCGGAACTCGCGGAAATCGCCGCCCGCTGGCGGGTTGGCAACCCAGCGGGCACCCACCTCTTTTCCCTCCTTGAACGCCCCCGGCTCGAGCGCCTCCTCGCCACCGTCCTCGACGAAAACGAATTTCTCGGCCCTTTCGGCCTCCGCTCGCTTTCTTTGCGCCACCGGGACCAGCCGTTCGAACTCGGGATCGACGGCCACAACTACCGCGTGGATTATGCCCCGGGCGAGTCTGACTCCGGCCTCTTCGGCGGCAACTCCAATTGGCGCGGCCCGGTCTGGATGCCGGTTAACTTTCTCCTCATCGAATCGCTGCGCAAATACTACACTTACTACGGCGACGACCTCACCGCCGAATTCCCCACCGGCTCCGGACAACGACTCAACCTCGCCCAAATCGCCGACGAACTGACCAAACGCCTCACCTCCCTGTTTCTCCCCGGCCCCGACGGCACCCGTCCCTGTGACGGCGGGCGCGACGGCGACCCGCTCCTTTTCCACGAATACTTTCACGCCGAGACCGGCCGCGGCCTCGGCGCCTCCCACCAAACCGGATGGACCGCCTGCATCGCGGATCTACTGCAGCGCTAACTGTAGAACCGAGCTGGGAGTTCGGCGCAATCGGCAAAACCAAAAATACCGAACACCGACACTATGCGCTTGGGAATCTTGTTGCCATCAACCAAGGACAAAGAAATGATTTAACTGCGCAAAAATCCCGCTGAAGACCTTTATGAAAAATACCGTCATCGATTACATTATCAACCGCCTCGCCGATCTCGGCATTGAACATGCCTTTGGTGTCCCCGGGGACTACTCTTTTCCCGTCGACGACGCCATCGAGTTTTCCGGTCGGATGAAGTGGGTGGTCTGTGCCAACGAATTGAATGCTTCGTATGCGGCCGACGGTTACGCCCGGCGGCGAGGAGCAGCGTTGCTCACCACCACATACGGGGTGGGTGAGCTGAGCGCCATCAATGGCGTCATGGGCGCCAAGGCCCACCGTGTTCCCATTTTCCACGTGGCGGGCGCCCCTTCCACGCGGATTCAGAAACAGCGCCTTGTTTCCCACCACACACTGGGCGACGGGGACTATGGTAACTTTTTCAACATCTCCGCAGCCTGCTGCGGCGTCAGTGCCAAAATCACCCCGGACAATGTCGTCATGGAAATGGAACGGGTCATCAGCGAGGCCTTCCGTCTCAGTCAACCCGCCTTCATTCAAATACCCGAAGATTTTGCCCGAATGCCCGTTCAGGGAACGCCGGTCAAAGGACGCCGACTGCCCCATGTTTTCCGCGGCAAAAGCAACCCCTCGGAGGTCAAGGCTGCCGTTCGCGCCATTGTCGATCGCCTGAAAAAAGCCCGTCGTCCAATCGCGATGCCCTCGTTCCAAATCAAGCGCTATCACGCCCAAACCGCGTTGTTGGCGTTTCTCAAGCGCACCGGACTTCCCTTCACCTTGACCGCGATGGACAAAGGGCTCATCGATGAGACCCATCCCCAATATCTTGGTCTGTTTGCCGGCGATGCCTCCACCCCCACCTCGATCGGACGCACTGTCGCCTCCTCCGACCTGGTCCTATGCTTGGGCGAGGTCATCGAAGAAGATTTCAACATCGGCAGCTGGAGCGGCATTGTCGCGCCGGAACGCAAGATCATCATCGCCTCGGACTTTGTGCAGGTTGGCGATGCGGTGTTCACTTCCTGCATGTTGCCGGACGTGCTCCAAGAACTGGCTCGCTCTGCCCCGCGCGCCAAAAATGTACGGCTGTGTCCGCCCAAGAAAATGCCTCTGGTGGGCAAGACAGAAGATCACCTCTCTTCTGCCGCTTTTTATCCGCGACTCCAGCGCTTCTTGCAGGAAGGTGACAATCTCATCACGGAGGGTGGCAGTTGTATGTTCCCTTGCGCGTCCCTGGCCCTGCCAAAAGGCGTCTCCTACGAGGGCCAGATTCTCTGGGCCTCCATTGGTTGGGCCACACCGGTCACCCTCGGTGCCGCCCTGGCGGAACCCCGTCGCCGCACCATTCTGGTCAGCGGCGATGGCGCCCACCAACTAACCGCCAACGAGATCGGCGTCATGGGTCGCTACGGTATCAACCCCATTATTATCGTGCTGAATAATGGCATTTACGGCGTCGAGGACGTCCTGAGCGAGCGAGGCCACGTCTACGACAATCTGGCGGGCTGGAATTATCACACGCTGCCGGCCGCCATGGGCTGCCGTGACTGGTTTTGCACCCGCGTCGAAACGGTCGGAGAGTTGGAAGCCGCCTTGGTCAAAGCCCGGCGTCATAAAAGCGGCAGTTATCTGGAATTGATGATTCCGGAAACCGAAAGCCAACCGCTGCCCCGCGCTGCCATCGAGACTATCTACAAGTCGCACACTCCCAAGGTGCGGTAGCGCCCCTCGTTTCGGGCACGACACCGCGTGCAGACCCGCGCAGGCATACATTTCCTCCGAGCAAATGTGCGCTGTTGCGGGAGGGCGTGTATTAAACGCGGCCTGCGAACCGCGTTACTGATTCCGGAACATCTCCGGGTCGAAATAAGCCGGGGAGTCAGCTCAATCCTTTCCCCGGCGCCAGCATCAAGGGCAAAAAACGCCAACGGACCTACTTGTCTTCTCTGCGTGGGCCATTCAGTCTAAAACCCCTGCCGCTGACGTATCTTCACCCATCCTTTCCCATGAAAATCTATCTCAATGGAAAACTCGTTCCCAAAGAACAGGCCGCCGTTTCGGTTTTCGACCATGGTCTCCTTTACGGCGACGGCGTCTTTGAGGGAATCCGCTTCTATGCCGGCCGTGTTTTCCGCCTGGATGACCATGTGGACCGCCTCTATCGCTCGGCCCGGGCCATCGCCCTGACCATCCCGATAACTCCGGACGAAATGTCCCTCGCCGTCCTCGAAACCATCCGAGCCAACGGCTTGCAAGACGGTTACGTGCGGCTGGTGGTGACCCGCGGCGAAGGCTCCCTGGGGCTTTCCCCCAAGAGTTGCCCGAACCCGACCGTCTTTATCATCGCGTCGACCATCACCCTCTACCCCGACGAGATGTATCAGAAAGGGCTCAAGCTCGTGACCTGCGCCACCCGCCGCGTCGCCCACGGCGCACTCAGCCCCATGGTCAAATCGCTCAACTACCTCAACAACATCATGGCCAAAATCGAGGCCGAACAGGCCGGCGCCGGGGAAGGGCTGATGCTCAACGAACAGGGCTACGTGGCCGAATGCACGGGCGATAACGTCTTCGTCATCCGCGACGGCCGGATCGTCACCCCGCCGATCGCAGCCGGAGCCCTCGCCGGCGTGACCCGCGCCGTGGTCTTCGAACTGGCCCGCAGCCTGGATATCGACATCCGCGAGGAAAACATCACCCGCTACGACATTTACACGGCCGATGAATGCTTCCTCACCGGAACGGCCGCGGAAATCATCCCCGCCGTCGAACTCGACTCGCGCCTCATCCACGACGGCAAACCCGGGCCCGTCACCCTGCGGCTGTCCGGACTTTTCCGCGAATTGACACGCACCACGGGCACGCCGATCTGTTGAACAAGAACATGCACTGCGACGTCTGCCAGAAAAATGATGCCACGGTTTATCTCACGCAAATCGTCGAGGGGAAAATGCAGAAGGTGAACCTCTGCGAGCACTGCGCCAAGGAGAAGGGCGTGAGTGACCCGACCGGTTTTGCCATGGCCGATCTTCTCCTCGGCCTCGGTGCCACCCAACAAATCGAGCATGGTGGACAGCCCGCCCAGAAGTGCCCGGTGTGCGGGTTCACCCAGATCGACTTCAAGAAAACCGGGCGCCTGGGTTGCAGTGGTTGCTACGACACCTTTGCCGACGGCTTGGCCAACCTGCTCAAGGGCATGCACAAGGGCCTCAAGCACACCGGCAAGATGCCCGCCCGCCTCTCCCGCCGCTATGCCATGGCCGACCGGGTCAAATCCCTCGAAACCGATCTGCAAAAGGCGGTCAAAAACGAGAAGTACGAGGATGCCGCGCGCCTGCGCGATGAAATCCAGAAAATCGAACACGAGCTGCAGGCATGACGTTCGACGACATCGTGGCCCATCCGGGCCAATGGCTCCGCGGCGACGGTCCCCACGACAAAATTGTGGTGAGCAGCCGCATCCGCTTTGCCCGCAACCTCAAAGACCGGCCCTTCCCCGGCTGGGCCAAAAAAGCCGAACGGCTGAAAATCCTCGCCGAAATCCAGGATCATGTGGCGGCCATTCCGGCCATGGACGACGGCTACACCGCGCCCTTGCAGGACCTGACCGCGTTGCAAAAACAGATCCTGGTCGAACGCCATCTGGTTAGCCGCGAGCACGCCTCGAAAAGTGCCGGCAGCGCCGTGGTCATCAGCCACGACCAGCAACTCAGTATCATGATCAACGAGGAGGACCACCTGCGCGTGCAATCCCTCCTGCCCGGCCTGCAGCTCCGCGAGGCCTACAAGATCAACAACGAGGCGGACTTATTCCTCGAGGACCGGTTGCCCTACGCTTTCCACCCGGATCTCGGCTACCTCACCGCCTG